>JBFLZB010000047.1:17372-27585 GCA_040756475.1 Thermodesulfobacteriota bacterium | reverse complement strand
CGTGTGCGCCGCGGCGTGGGAAACCCATGCCCCCTGCTGCTCGTTGGCATTCCGAAGTCGGCCGTTGTGCTGTAGTGCCCAGAGGGAGGCAAAGCCATGAGCAAGGTGTATGGTCTTACGCAGCTCAATGCATCTGAAGATCTCCTGGAAAAGGCGCGTGGACCGTACACGACCATCTTGGCCGATCCACCCTGGCAATTTCAGAACCGGACTGGAAAGATGGCGCCGGAGCACAAGCGCCTGCTCCGGTATCCGACCATGGAAGTCAAGGAGATCATGGAACTGCCCGTTCCGAGGCTTGCGGCCGCAAGGTCCCATTTGTATCTGTGGGTTCCGAATGCGCTCTTGCAGGAGGGTCTCGCCGTCATGGCGGCCTGGGGCTTCACCTACAAGTCGAACCTCGTGTGGTACAAGGTTCGAAAAGACGGAGGCCCGGACGGGCGGGGTGTGGGATTCTACTTTCGCAATGTTACAGAACTCGTTCTCTTTGGCGTACGGGGGAGCATGCGCACGCTCCAACCGGGCCGGACGCAGGTGAATCTCTTTCTTACGCGCAAACGGGAGCACTCTCGGAAGCCGGACGAGCTTTACGAGCTTGTCGAAGCGTGCTCGCCGGGGCCCTACCTGGAGTTGTTTGCGCGGTTCCCCCGCCCGGGCTGGGATCAATGGGGCAACGAGGATGTGGAGGAGAACTCGTTTCATGGGGTTGCCAAGCGCCGAGGCCACATCGATCAGCAGTTGCGACTCTTGGAAAGCCCCCCCGGGTACGGCAGGCTTCGTGTGAGAGTCCGAGCCCGGACGACCGGCTCCTGATCCTGCGCGGCTCCAGCGGCAGATTGGCGGGGTGCGCTCCTTGGCGCGGCTGCTCCTGACGGAAGGCATTGCTTGCTCCCGCCCCCATCGTTTCAACTCCTCGCACAGGATCCCTCCGGCGCGCGCCGGGGGCGGCTGCGCCTGCTCCACGGCGAGGTGGAGACGCCGGCGTTCATGCCGGTGGGGACGCTCGCAACCGTCAAGGCGGTGACGCCGGAGGAGTTGCGCGACGTCGGGGCGGAGATCGTCCTCGCCAACACCTATCACCTCTACCTCAAGCCCGGCCACGAGCTGATCCGGGAGCTCGGGGGGCTCCACCGGTTCATGAACTGGCCGGGTCCCATACTCACCGACTCGGGCGGGTTCCAAGTTTTCAGCCTCGCGCCCCTTCGCAAGATCTCGGAGGAAGGGGTCGTGTTTCGCAGCCACCGGGACGGCTCGAAGCACCTGCTGACGCCGGAGAAGGTGATCGCCGTCCAGGAGGCCCTGGGCTCGGACGTGATGATGGTGCTCGACGAGTGCCCGCCCCACCCGAGCCCGCGCGGGTACCTCGAAGAGTCCCTGGCCCTCTCCAACCGCTGGGCCCTGCGATCGCTCGCCGCCCGCACGCGGCCCGAGCTTGCCCTGTTTGCGATCGTCCAGGGGGGGATGGAGGTCGACCTGCGGCGCCGGGCGGCCGACGAACTGCGGGAGCACCCCTTCGACGGCTACGCCCTGGGCGGGCTCTCGGTGGGGGAGGGCCAGGAGGTGATGCTCTCCACGGTGGCGTCCGCCGCGCCCCACCTGCCCGCCGACAAGCCCCGTTACCTCATGGGGGTGGGCACCCCCCTCGACATCGCCGAGGCCGTGGGGCGCGGCATGGACCTCTTCGACTGCGTGCTCCCGACCCGAAATGCCCGCAATGGAATGCTCTTTACTTCACAGGGGAGAGTTGCTATAAAGCACGCTCGTTTCGAGCGGGACCCCGGGCCCCTGGACGAAGCCTGTGGGTGCTACACCTGCCGGCACTACTCCCGCGCCTACCTGAGGCATCTCTACCAGTCGCGAGAGATCCTGGCCTCCCGCCTGAATACCCTGCACAACCTCTACTTCTACCAAGAGCTGATGCGCCGCGTCCGGTCCGCCGTAGAGTCCGGCAGTTACGCCCGGTTTCTTGCCGCGTTCCGGGAGTCTCAGGTCCGAGGGGCCGAGGCGTGAACCCAGACCACCTCAGGAGGTGACCCGATGCTTCCCTTCCTTCCCGACGTCGCCCATGCCATGGCTCCCGGAGGCGGAGACGCCGGCCAGAGCATCATGGGGCTCCTGCCCCTGGTCGCGATGTTTGCGATCTTCTACTTTCTGCTCATCCGCCCCCAGCAGAAGCGGGCCAAGGAGCACAAGGCCATGATCGAGGGCCTGAGGCGGGGCGACGAAGTGGTGACCTCGGGGGGCATCCACGGCAAGGTGACCGGGGTGACCGACGACGTCGTCACCCTCGAGATCGCGCCCAACGTGAAGATCCGCGTGCAGAAGCCGGCCGTGGGCAACGTGCTCAAGCGCGGCTCCGAGTAAGCCGGGTTGATTTTCTTCGGGCCCGCCGGGAGAATCCGGCGGGTTTCGTATGACGGGCTCGGGCGGTCTCGCCGGCACGTCCGCCGTGAGGAGTAGGTTGCGATGAACGTGAGTCTCAAGTGGCGTGCGACGCTCGTGGCCGCCTTTGCCGTGTTGGGGGTCCTGTTTCTCGCCCCCACCCTCATGGGGCCCGACGCGCGCCTGCCGGGTTTCCTCCCCCAGGAACGGCTCCACCTCGGCCTGGATCTCCAGGGCGGTATGCACCTGGTGCTCGAGGTGGAGACCGAGCGGGCCGTGGAAAACTCCCTGGAGCGCGTTGCGGGCGAGCTGCGCGAGACCCTTCGCGAGGAGCGCATCCGCGCCCGCACCGTGGAGGCGACGGGCCGAGAGCTTCGCATCGCGGCCCGCGACGGCGAGGCCGCCGACGCGGTGCTGGCGCTGCTGCGCAAGGACTACCCGGGGCTCCAGGTCCGGGGAAGGGACGACGCGGAAGCCGGGGTGACCCTCACGGTGGAATTTTCCCGGGACGAGGCGGCCCGCATCGAGGAGTACGCGGTGGCCCAGGGCATCGAGACCATTCGAAACCGGGTGGACCAGTTCGGCGTCTCCGAGCCCGCCATCGTGCCCCAGGGGGACCGGCGCATCTTGATCCAGCTCCCGGGCATCCGGGATCCCGAGCGCGCCATCCAGCTCATCGGCAAGACCGCCCAGCTGGAGTTTCGGCTCCTGGACGAGACCGTCGGGGTGGATCAAGCGCTGCGCGACGGCCTCCCCTCGGGCTCCGAGATTCTCAACGAGCACGAGGTGGATCCCCTGACCCGCCAGGTCATCCGCCGGGTGCCGCACCTCGTCCAGAAGCGCGTGCTCATGACGGGCGACGTGATTACCGACGCCCGCGTCCAGATCGACCCCCAGTACAACGAGCCCTACGTGACCCTCCAGTTCGACGGCCGCGGGGCGCGGGTCTTCGAGCGCATCACCGGCGAGAACGTCAACCGGCGCATGGCCATCGTGCTCGACGGGGTGGTCCAGTCCGCCCCGGTCATCCGGGAGCGCATCGGCGGCGGCCGGGCCCAGATCACCGGCCGGTTCACCATGGACGAGGCCCGGGACCTCACGATTGCGCTCCGGTCCGGGAGCCTTCCGGCCCCCGTGTCCATCCTGGAGCGGCGCACCGTGGGGCCCTCCCTGGGTCAGGACTCGATCCGGGCGGGGCTCATGGCCATGATCGTGGGGGGGGCACTGGTGGTGCTCTTCATCGTGCTCTACTACGGGGCGTCGGGCCTCATTGCCGACCTGGCCCTGGTGCTCAACCTGATCCTCATCATGGGGGCCTTGGCAGCGTTTCGCGCCACCCTGACCCTGCCCGGCATCGCCGGCATCGTGTTGACCATCGGCATGGCGGTGGACGCCAACGTGCTCATCTTCGAGCGCATCCGCGAGGAACTGCGCCTGGGAAAGACCCCGTCGAGCGCGGTGGAGGGCGGCTACGCCAAGGCGCTCTCCACCATCCTCGACGCCAACGTCACCACGTTCATCGCGGCGGCCGTCCTGTGGCAGTACGGCACCGGTCCCGTGAAGGGCTTCGCGGTGACCCTCTCCATCGGAATTCTGGCCAGCATGTTCACGGCCATCGTCGGCACCCGGGTCGTCTTCGACTGGATGCTGCGCCGGCCGGGCTTGCGCCGCCTGAGCATTGGTTAGCTGAGGACACGACATGGAGCTCATCCGCCCGGATACCCACTTCGACTTCCTGGGGAAGTCGCGGCTGTTCATCGGCGTCAGCCTCGTCCTGATCGCGGTGTCGGTGTTGAGCCTGGTCGCCCGAGGGGGACCCCGCTACGGCATCGACTTCGCGGGGGGCACCCTCATCCAGCTCCGGTTCGAAAAGCCGGTCAGCACCGAGCAGATCCGCGGTGTGCTGGGAAGCGTGGTGGAAGGGGCCCTCCAGGTGCAGTCCTTCGGCGAGGAGGACGAGTACATCATCCAGCTCGAGCAGAGCTCCGAAGAGCTCGAGGGGCTCTCCCGCCGGGTGCGCGATGCCCTGGCTTCATCCCTGGGGGGCGAGGGGATCGAGGTCCGGCGGGTGGAGATGGTGGGGCCCAAGGTGGGCCAGGACCTGCGGGAAAAAGGACTCCTGGCGGTGCTCTTCTCCATGGGGGCGATCCTGCTCTACATCTGGTGGCGCTTCGAGCTGCGCTTCGGCCTGGCCGCCATCGCCGCCACCTTCCACGACGTCATCCTCACCGTCGGGGCCTTTTCCCTCTTCAACAAGCAGTTCGACCTGACCACGCTCGCGGCGCTCCTCACCATCGTGGGCTACTCGCTCAACGACACCATCGTGGTCTTCGACCGGATCCGGGAGAACATCAAGAAGGCCGGGGGCAAGGGCAGCTTGAGGGAGATCATCAACGCGAGCGTCAACCAGACGCTCAGCCGCACGATTCTCACCTCGGGCACGACGCTCCTGGTGGTGGCGGCCCTCTTCGTCTTCGGGGGCGGCGTGATCCACGATTTCGCCTTTGCCCTCCTGGTGGGGATCCTGGTGGGCACCTACTCCTCCATCTACGTGGCGAACCCCCTGGTGCTGTGGCTCGAGCAGCGCGCCCACCGGCCCGGCAAGGTCGTCCGGTCAGCCTCCTGAACCCTGGGATGCTGCGCCGCTGGCTCCTTCGAGAGTCCGACGCCGAAGCCCGGGAGCGCATCTCCCGGGCTTCGGGCGTTTCGGGGCTGACGGCGGCGGTGCTGGCCGCCCGGGGCTTCGCCGGCTCCGAAGAGGTCCAGGCGTTCCTCTCTCCTTCCCTGGGGGCCCTGCCCGATCCTTCCCTCCTGCCGGGCATGGATCGCGCGGCGGCGCGCCTGACCCAGGCGGCTCGCGGGGGAGAGTCCGTGTGGGTCTACACGGACTACGACGTGGACGGCGTCACTTCTGCTGCCCTCTTGGGCGAGTTCTTCCAGGCCTGCGGCATCCCGGTGCAGACCTGGCTGCCGCGCAGGGACCGGGAGGGGTACGGCCTGCACGCCGACGCCCTGCGGGAGATGGCGGCCCAGGGGGGGCGCGTGGTGGTCACCGCCGACTGCGGGATCAACGCCGTGGCCGAGGCCCGCCTGGCTCGGGAACTCGGGGTCGAC
The DNA here is from genome assembly GCA_040756475.1 of Thermodesulfobacteriota bacterium. Classification (NCBI taxonomy): domain Bacteria; kingdom Pseudomonadati; phylum Thermodesulfobacteriota; species Thermodesulfobacteriota bacterium. The sequence continues at coordinate 22,089 of JBFLZB010000047.1, read as the reverse complement.
TTGATCGTGACCGACCACCACACCCCGGGGAACGAGCTTCCCCAAGCCCTGGCCGTGGTCAATCCCAAGCTCCCCGGGTGCGCCTACCCCGAACCCATGCTCGCGGGGGTCGGCGTGGCCTGGAACCTCGCCGCGGCCGTGCGCCGGCGCCTGCGGGACGCCGGGTGGTTTTCCGGCCGCCCCGAGCCCGACGTGCGCCACCTCCTGGACCTGGTGGCCCTGGGCACGGTGGCCGACATGGCGCCCCTCACGGGGGTCAACCGGGTGCTCGTGGCGGGGGGGCTCGCCCGGCTCAACGGCCCGGGGCGGCGCCCCGGGCTGCGCGCGCTCCTGCGGGCCATGGGTCTCCAGGGGGACGACGCGATCTCGGCGGGGCGCATCAGCTTCCAGCTCGGGCCCCGCCTCAACGCCTCCGGCCGGATGGCCAGCGCCGACCGCGCGCTGGCGCTCCTGCTGGGAACCGGGCCCGAGGCGGCGCTGGAGGAGACCGCCCGCACGCTCCACGAGCTCAACGAGGACCGCCGCAGGGAGGAAGCCCGGGTCCTTGACGCCGCCCGGGCGGTTGTGGAGCGGGGAGGGTGGCTTCGCCGGGGCGCCTTCTCGCTTGTGGTGGCGGGCGAGGGGTGGCACGAGGGCGTGATCGGCATCGTCGCATCGCGGCTCGCCGAGACCTACCACCGGCCCAGCGTGGTCATCGCCCTGGACGGAGCCTCCGGTACCGCCAAGGGTTCCGCCCGGTCCATCCGGGGGTTCGACCTCTATGGTGCCCTCGCCCAGTGCGCGGGTGTGCTGGAGCGCTTCGGGGGGCACCGCGCGGCCGCAGGGCTCGGGGTAGCCCCGGAACGGATTGGGGCGTTTCGGGAGGCGTTCGAGCAGGCGGCCCGCCGCGCCCTGGACGACGAAGACCTCATCCCCGCGCTTGCGGGGGACGGCGAAGCTAGGTTTGGGGAGCTCACGCTGGCATCCGTCCGGGAGCTGGAGCGCCTGGAGCCCTTCGGCGTGGGAAACCCGGCGCCCGTGCTCGTCTCCCGGGGCGTGACCGTGCTCGACGCGAGGGATCTGGGGGGCAAGGGGGTCCTCTTGCGTCTGGAGCAGGAGGGGCGGCGGTTTTCCGGAAAGAAGTGGCTGGAGCGCAGGGGCGCCGAGCCCGCCGGCCCTGCGGCTCCCACGTTGGCGGCCCGCGCCGGGGAACTGAGTGGGCGCACGGTGGATGTCGCCTACGTGCCCGAGGCCCGCACCTGGCGCGGCCAGAGCCAGGTGGAGCTCTCGCTGCGGGGCCTCCGGGCGGCCGGGTCCCGACTGGAGGAGCCGGCGGAGGAGTTGCTGGGGTAGAAGGGACCGACCGGAGACGAGAAGCACCGACCATGACCCCACACCCCCTCTCTCCCTTCAGGATCGAGGGGGGCTGGACCCAGGTACCGGTCCTCGACACACACATTGCCTCGTGGCTCTGAGCCGGCCTGCTGGAGCCCTTTCAAGGGAGCTGCCGATGCACGTGAAACGCCTCGACCACCTGTGCATCGCCGTGCGGGATCTGGAGACCGCCCGCAAGGCGTGGGAGCCTGTCCTGGGCAAGTCGGGGCCCGACGACGCCTACGTGCACGAGCCGGAGCAGATTCGCGTAGCTCGCTACTGGATCGGCGAGGTGGGGGTGGAGCTCATGGCCTCCACGACTCCGGACGGGCCCGTGGCACGCTGGATCGAGAAGCACGGCGAAGGCCTGATGCTGCTTGGCCTGAACGTGGAGAACACCCGCGCGGCCGTAGCCGAGCTCCAGACACAGGGATACCCGTTCCTCCCGGATGACAGGGGCATGGTGGCCAGGCCCTTCCGCAACTGCGAGTTCGCTTTCCTCGACCCCCGGAAACTCAACGGTGTCCTGACCGAGTTGATCGACGACCGGGAGGACGCGTTGCAGCAGAAGGAGGCCCCCCCTTCCCAACCGTTCCCCCGCGCCGCCGGGAAGGGCGCACCCCTCCCCCGACCGGAGCGCGAAGGCTTGGCAGGCGCGGGCTGCCCGGCCAGACCCCGACGGGCTTGAAACCCTGGATTTTCGTGCTACAGGTTGTCCCATTGCGCCTCGCGAGCGCCGGGCTCCGGGGGGAGCCGGAGGTGCCCGGGTCATGCCCGTCTACGACGAAGCCGACATCGAGCAGACCTTTCGGGATCTCGACCTGCACCAGGCCGTCAACTGCATCGTCTACGGCCACTCCAGCAACCGGCGAGACATCCGGGACTTCGCTCTCGAAACCCTCGATTTCACTCGAGTACGCAACATCCTCGATCTCGGGTGCGGCTTTGGCTTTTCTTCCCTCGGTTTTCGGGGGAAGATCCACCCCGGCACCCACATCGTCGGGCTCGACATCCAGGAGTGCTATCAGGGACCGTTTCTCCAGGCGTGCTCCTCGGTAGAGGCAGTGGGCGAATTTCACGCCTCCGACGTGGCCGAGCTCTCCACCTACCCCTCGCGCTCCTTCGATCTCGTGTTCTCCTGCTTCTCCCTCTACTTCTTCCCGGAGGCCGTGCGCGACATCGCCCGAGTTCTTACCGACCACGGAACGTTCGTGGCGGTGACCCACAGCCAGGAGAGCTGGAGGGAGCTGATTCGGCACATCCCCTTCACCCTGGAGTCGCTGGGCCTCGGGGTGCCGGAGCTCCTGAGCATCCAGAAGCTGCTGCGCACCTTCTCGGCGGAGAACGGGGAGGAGCTGCTACGCCCCTCGTTTCGCGAGGTGGAAAGGCGAGTCTACTCCAACCGCCTCCGGTTCGAGCCAGGCCAGATGGAACACCTGGAGGTCTACCTACGGATGAAGAAGAACCTCCTTCTCAAGGAGGTCTGCGAAGCAAGCCCGGACAGCGTCGGGGCAGCGATCCTCCAGCTCATGGCCGCGCTCACGGCCGAAGCCATCGATCGCGGAGCCGTGGAGTTCAACAAGGACGATGCGGTCTTCCTGTGCCGCCACCCGGTCGTGGACCGCGGCGCTCGCGTGCGACCCACCAGCCCGCGCTACTGCATGGCATGCGGAAGTCCCCTGGAGACGAAGAAGATCGAGGGGAAACGCCGGGCGATCTGCGCCGCCTGCGGGTTTGTCGCCTACGAGAACCCCCTGCCTGTGGCGGCCGCCCTGGTGGAGAACGGGAAGGGGGAGCTGCTGCTGGTGCGCCGGGGCAGGCACCCGATGAAGGGGATGTGGTGCCTGCCTTGCGGGTTCGCCGAAGCCGACGAACAGATCGAGGAGGCGGTACTGCGGGAGCTCTCGGAAGAGACGGGCCTCACCGGGACCGTAGATCGGCTGCTCGACGTGGCGACGGCCCGCAACTACTTCTACGGCAACATGGTCATGATCACGTTCGAGATTCGTGACGTCGAAGGCACTGCGTCGGCGGGGGACGACGCCGCCGAGGTGCGCTTCTTCCCCCTGGACCGCATGCCCGCCCTGGCCTTTCCCTCCCAGGAGAGGGCAGTTCGGCATTACCGGGAAGGCTTGCCCGAGAGCAGCAAGGGGAGGCTCGAAACGAGGTTCACGGCAGCGGGAGGGGCGGTGGCGGCCACGGACGGTGTCCTTCCGAGTGCAGGCGCGGGGCCCCGGGGGCTCGCGGGGTGTACGCCGTGAAGATCGCCCAGGCGTGCCGCCGGTACCTCCTCCTGGGCATCTTGATCCCCGTGCTGGGGGTCAGCGCTCTGGCCTACTTTGTCTCGAAAACGGCCCTCACCCGCCAGACCCACCACCACCTCCAGTCGGTGAGCGCGGTCCAACAGGCGCGCGTATCGCACCTGATCCAGCAGAACCAGGAGCGCGTGCGCCTGGTCTCCAGCCGCACCCAGCTGCGGAGGAGCGTGCGCACGTACCTGCACGGGGGCGCGCCGGACGAGGCCGTGCGGATCCGACAGATCCTCGCCGATGCCGCCGGCTCTCTCCCCGTGCTGGAGGGGGCCCAGGTGCTGACCCTGGACGGAGCGTCGTTGCTCGGCTCTTCCGCCGGTGCCGAGCTGACGGGGGAGGAGCTGAGCCGCGAACTGGCGCGCCTGGGGCAGGCGGGGGAGGTCACGGGGCGCTTCCAGCTGGAATCTTCGGGCCTTCGGGAGTTTTTGGCGGGACCCCTGGTCCTGGAGGGGGAGACCCTCGCGGTCCTGCTCATCGCCAAGTCGGCCGGCGACTACCTGGAGCTGGTCGGCGACACCGCGGGGCTCGGCGAGACGGGGGAGATCCTGCTCCTCCAGCGGGATGCCCAGGGCAACGCGCTGCTGCTCCTGCCCACGCGCCACGATCCCGAGGCGGGGCTGCGCCGCGTGGTAGGGGCGGAGACCGACGCAGTGTGCGTGCAGGCGGGCGACGGCGGGGGGCGGCCGCGCCTGCTCGCGGGCTCCGACTACCGGGGGAGGCGGGTTCTGGCGGCCAGCGCCGAGATTCCCGAGACTGGGTGGACGGTTCTCGTGAAGATGGACGAGAGCGAGGCCCTGGCGCCGGTGGTGCGGCTGCGCAACCTCATGGCGGGCGCGGCGCTCCTGGCGTCGCTTGCGGGCTGGCTCGTGGCGCTTCGCCTCTCCGGGGGCTTCGCAGGGCCGATCGAGGCGCTGACCCGGGCGGCGGAGCGCATCTCGGGAGGCGGCGCCTCCGAGAGGGCCGCTCCCAGCGGCATCGAGGAGATCGATACCCTGGCGGGGGCCTTCGGGAGCATGGCCGAGCGCCTGGTCGAGAAGAATCGGGAGCTGGAG
>JBFLZB010000047.1:0-17272 GCA_040756475.1 Thermodesulfobacteriota bacterium | reverse complement strand
GGAGCGCATCTCGGGAGGCGGCGCCTCCGAGAGGGCCGCTCCCAGCGGCATCGAGGAGATCGATACCCTGGCGGGGGCCTTCGGGAGCATGGCCGAGCGCCTGGTCGAGAAGAATCGGGAGCTGGAGGGTAAAATCGAGGAGCTCCAGGGCGCGCTGGCCCGCATCCGGACCCTGAGCGGGCTGCTGCCCATCTGCGCCTCGTGCAAGCGCATTCGGGACGACAAGGGCTACTGGAACCAGCTCGAGGCCTACCTCCAGGCGCACTCCGAAGCCGAGTTCACCCACGGCATCTGTCCCGAGTGCCAGGAGGCCCTGTACCCGGGCCTGGTGCGGCGGAGCCCCCCCAGCAGCGACCCGAAGAAGGAACCGGCATGAAGCCGCGCATTACGGTCATCACCCTCGCCGTGGACGACCTGGAGCGGGCGGTCCGGTTCTACCGGGACGGCTTGGGGCTCCGGACGCCGGGCATCGTGGGGCGGGAGTTCGAGCACGGGGCGGTGGCGTTCTTCGACCTCGCCGGGGGCGTGAAGCTCGCCCTCTGGCCCCGCAGCAGCCTGGCCCACGACGTGGGGCTTCCCCCGGGGAGCCCCACGTCCACCGAGTTTGCCCTCGGGCACAACGTCACCAGCCGGGGCGAGGTCGACGCGGTGCTGGAGGAGGCGCAAAGGGCGGGGGCTGCGGTCATCGTGCCGGCCCGGGAGACCTTCTGGGGCGGGTATGCCGGCTACTTCCAGGACCCGGACGGACACCTCTGGGAGGTGGTGTGGAACCCGGCGCTCTTGCCGGAGGCGTGAGAACCGCTTAGGGCCCCATGAGGTGGAAGATCTCCCCGGACGCGTAGTCGAGGACGTGGAGCTCGCCGCCGCTTCCCTCGGCGAAGGACGAGATGTTGAGACCGCTCGGCACCAGCACCCGGGGCTCGCGGTTCCCGGGCGCGAGGCCCCAGACGGTGCCGCTGCAAAAGTCGCCGTATACGTAGGTTCCCGTCAGCGAGGGGATTCGGGTTCCCCGGTAGACGTACCCGCCGGTAACCGAGCAGCCCTCGGCGTGGGAGTACTCGGCCACCGGGTCCTCGAGCCCTACCGTGTCGCAGGTGGCGGCGCCAAAGCAGTGGGCTCCCTCCCGGACGTTCCAGCCGTAGTTTCTACCCACGAGCACCTGGTTTACTTCTTCCCACGCGCCCTGCCCCACGTCGCCGCACCAGAGTTCGCCGGTGGCCCGGTCGAAGCTCCAGCGCCAGGGGTTGCGAAACCCCCAGGCGAAGATCTCCGGCCGTCCCCCGCCCTGGGCGAAGGGGTTCCCCGGAGGAATGGCGTAGGGCGCTCCCGCGTCCACGTCGAGGCGCAGGAAGGCCCCGAGAAGGGTCTCGGTATCCTGCCCGTGGCCCAGGGGGTCGCCCCCGGACCCGCCGTCGCCGAGCCCCAGGTAGAGAAACCCGTCCGGCCCGAAGGCCGCGTGCCCGCCGTTGTGGTTGGCGAAGGGCTGGTCCACGGCCAGGAGGATCTCCTCCGTGGCCGGGTCCAGGGTGGCGCCGCCGTCCGTGCTGCGAAACCGGGAGAGGCGGGAAACCAGCGCCACGGCGCCGCCGGGACCCGGGGCCGTGTAGGAGAGGAATACTTCCCGGTTGGTCTGCCAGTCCGGGTGGAAGGCCAGGCCCAGCAGGCCCGCTTCGCCGGGAACGGCGTCCACCCGGTCTGAGATGTCCACGAACGTCGAGGGGGAGGCCGCTCCCGCAAGGAAGCTCCTCACCGTTCCCCCCTTTTCCACCACGAACCAGCGGCCCGCGTCCCCCGGCGCCTGAAGCGCCGCCACGGGGAGCTGGAAGGCGAGCCCGGGAAAGCTCGGCTCCAGGCGGAGCTCCTCGGGGAGCTCCGAGACCTGCGCTCGTCCGCTCCCCCCACTGCCGCACCCGAGCGGCGCGAGCAGCAGGAGGACGGGAAGGAGCGAGGCGTACCGTCGCCTGGAAATGGGGCGGGATGAGGTCATCGCAAGGCCCTCCACATTTGGACGGGGTGTCCCTGCGCTCCTCTCCTGGAGATCGGCGCGGAGGCATGGCCCGCATCCGCCCTCGGCGGCCGAGTTACACCGCCTGCACGTCGAACTTCGGGGGCTCGAGGATGTGCTTCTTCACCGAGCACTGATCCACGGTTCGCAGGATGGCCGCCCGGTACTTCTCGGGAAAGCCCTGGGGAAGGTGGATGCGAAGGCTCAGGGTCTCCACCCGGTGGGTTTCGGGGTTCCGGGCAGCGTCCAGGGTCACCCGCAGGCCGGCGGTGTCCAACTCCCGCTCCTGGCAGAAGCGCAGGGCGAAGAACCCGGCGCAGGTGCCGATCGAGGCGAGGAAGAGGTCGAAGGGGGCGGGCGCGGTGTTCCCTCCCCCGTTCTTCTCGGGTTGGTCGGTTCGAACCGTGAACCCCTTGAACTCGGCGTTAACCGCCGCGCCGCCGGGAAAGGTGATTTCCATGGGCATGGGACTTCCTCCTCCGAAGGGATGGGACGAACGACCTTGAGATGCGCCGGCCCGGGGCAAGGTTCCATATCCGTGGCCGCCGCGTTTGAACTTTTCCCAGAATGTGGAAAAGTGCACAGCAGGCCTGCGGGGAGACCGGGAACAGCCGCCTACCCGTTTCGAGGTCGCGCAGGGTGCGGTGCGCAGGATCGTACACCGTGACACGCGAGCAGCGAGAGGACGGCGATGAGTCCGAAAAGCCCGGCCGATTTCGGCGCCCCTACTGGATGGCACAGCCTCTCCGGCGAAGAGGTGCGCCGGCATTTCGAGGTTCCCGACGGCGGCCTCTCGGCCCAAGAGGCCCGGGAGCGCCTGGGGAGGCATGGGCCCAACCGCTTGCCTCCGCCCAAGAGGCGCGGGCCGCTCGTTCGTTTTCTGGCGCACTTTCACGACGTTCTCATCTACGTGCTCCTGGGGGCGGCGGTGGTCACCGCGCTCCTCGGGCACTGGCTCGACTTCGGCGTCATCCTGGGAGTCGTGGTCATCAACGCCCTGATCGGCTTCGTGCAGGAGGGCAAGGCGGAAAAGGCCCTGGACTCGATCCGTGCCATGCTCTCGCTCCACGCCTTTGTGGAGCGCGACGGCAAGAGAATCGAGGTGCCCGCCGAGGAGCTCGTGCCGGGAGATCTGGTGCATTTGCAGGCCGGCGACAAGGTCCCGGCCGACCTGCGCCTGGTGACGGTCAAGGACCTGCGGGTGGACGAGGCCATCCTGACCGGCGAGTCGGAGCCCGTGGGCAAGACGACCGAGGCGGCCGACGCGGGCGCGGTGGTGGGCGACCGCTTCGGCATGGCCTACTCGGGCACCGTAGTCACCTACGGGCGCGGCACCGGGGTGGTGGTGGCCACCGGGCAGGCCACGGAGATCGGCCGCATCAGCGAGATGCTCGCCACCGTGGAGACGCTCACCACGCCGCTCCTGCGCAAGATGGCCGTCTTTGCCCGGTGGCTCACCGTGGCGATCCTCGCCCTGGCGGGAGGCACCTTCGCCTTCGGGACCTTCGGGCGGGACTACACGGCGGTGGACATGTTCCTGGCCGCCGTGGGCCTGGTGGTGGCGGCCATCCCCGAGGGGCTGCCCGCCATCATCACCATCACGCTCGCCATCGGCGTGCAGCGCATGGCGCGGCGAAACGCCATCATCCGGCGCCTGCCGGCGGTGGAGACTTTGGGTGCGGTCACGGTGATCTGCTCGGACAAGACCGGCACGCTCACCCGCAACGAGATGATGGTCCAGTCGGTGGTGCATGCCGGCGCTCGCTTCGAGGTGGAGGGCAGCGGCTACGATCCCCACGGGGCGATCACCCGGGACGGCCGCGCGGTGGACGAGGAAGAGGACCCGCTCCTGGCGGAGCTGGGGCGGGCGGCCTTGCTCTGCAACGACGCCGACCTCGTGGAGCGCGACGGCCGGTGGCACGTGCAGGGGGACCCCACCGAGGGCGCGCTCCTGACCCTGGGGCGCAGGCTCGGCCTCGACCCCAAGACCGAGAACGACGCCCGGCCGCGCACCGACGTCATCCCCTTCGAGTCGGAGCACCGCTTCATGGCCACCCTGCACCACGACCACGAGGGCCGGGCGTTCGTCTACATCAAGGGCGCTCCGGAGAGGGTTCTCGAGATGTGCAGCTTCCAGCGCACCCCGGCGGGCGACGCGGCGCTCGACCGGGCGTTCTGGGAGCAGGCGGCCGGGGAGCTGGCCGACCGGGGGGAGCGGGTCCTGGCCCTGGCGCGGATGCCCGCGCCGGGGAACCGGCGCGACCTCACCTTCGCGGATGTGGAGGAGGGAGGCACCCTGCTCGGCCTGGCCGGCATCACCGACCCGCCGCGGCCGGAAGCCGTGGAAGCCGTGGCCGCCTGCCGCAGCGCCGGCATCCGGGTCAAGATGATCACCGGCGACCACGCCCGCACCGCGCTCGCCATCGGCGCCCGCATGGGGATCGGCGATGGGAAGCGGGTGGTGGCCGGGCCGGACCTGGAGGGCGCCTCCGATGCCCAGCTGCGCCGCTGGGTGCGGGAGGTCGACGTCTTCGCCCGCTCCAGCCCGGAGCACAAGCTGCGCCTCGTGGAAGCCCTGCAGGCCGAAGGCGAGGTAGTGGCCATGACCGGCGACGGGGTCAACGACGCCCCGGCCCTCAAGCGGGCCGACGTGGGCGTGGCCATGGGCATCAAGGGGACCGAGGTCTCCAAGGAGGCCGCCGAGATGGTGCTGGCCGACGACAACTTCGCCTCCATCGCCCACGCGGTGGAAGAGGGGCGCACGGTCTACGACAACATCCGCAAGGCCATCACCTTCGTCCTGCCGACGAACGGGGGCGAGGCCCTGATGCTGCTCGCGGCCATCGCCCTGGGGCGCACCCTGCCCATCACCCCCGTCCAGATCCTCTGGATCAACATGATCACCGCCGTCACCCTGGCCCTGTCGCTCGCCTTCGAGCCGCCCGAGGCGGACATCATGAAGCGCCCGCCCCGGGCGCCCCGGGAGCCCATCTTGTCCTTCTTTCTCGGCTGGCGCGTGTTCTACGTGTCCCTCATCCTCCTGGCCGGGACCTTCGGCCTCTTCCTCTACGAGCGGGGGGCCGGGGCCGAGATCGAGCGGGCCCGCACCGTGGCGGTCAATACGCTGGTGATGTTCGAGGCCTTCTACCTCCTCAACTGCCGGTACCTGCACCGGTCGGTGCTCTCCCGCGAGGGGCTCTTGGGCAACCGCCTGGCACTGGCGGCCATCGCGGTGGTGATCGCCCTGCAACTGTTCTTCACCTACGCGCCCCCCATGCAGACCCTCTTCGCCACCGCCCCGCTGGACGCCGCGGCCTGGCTGCGGGTGGTGCTCGTGGCCTCCTCGGTCTTCGTCCTGGTGGAGGCGGAGAAGCTCCTCTTTCGCGGGGCGCACCGGCGCCGGGGGTGAACCGGGCCTAGCGGGTCCAGGCCTTTGAGGGGGACCGCTTGCGCGTCAAGCCCCGGTGTGCCCGGCCGTCGGTGCGGTGGCTGCCACCGCCGGGGCCCGGCTGTTTCGACCCGGACGCCTTGGTGGGCGGCGGCATGGGTTCGGCGACGCCGCTCGAGCTCGGGAGGTGAGGAACTGCCGAGGATTCGGAGTCTACGAGACCGAGCGACTCCCCGGGAGGCGGCCTTCCGCTCAAAAGCTGAGCGTCGGCGTCTCGAGCGACGCTCCCGAGAGGGCGGACGGCGTGCGGCGGTCGGACTCCCGGGGGTGCGCCCGAGAGTTTCGGTGAAGACCGGCCCGCGTCGCCTGCAAGACCGAACCTCAGCCTCCCGAGGGACGCGCCTTTCTCCCGAACGCCACGCCGAGCTTCCTCATCCGGTGCCGCAGGGTTCCGGGGTTGACCCCGAGGAGGTCGGCGGCCCCGCCCTTGCCCCCCACTCGCCCGCCGGATGCGGCCAAAGCACGACGAATGGCTGCCGCCTCCGACTCTTGTAGGGGGATCACCCGGCTTTCCTCGACCCGCGGCGCCAAGGCTTTCTTCGCGGGCGCTCCCCCGAGCTCACGGAACTCGAGGGGCTCTCCGCGAGAAAGGATGAGCGCCCGCTCGACCGCGTTCTCCAGCTCCCGCACGTTTCCAGGCCACCGGTAGCCGAGCAGGCGATCGAGAGCGCCCTCGGCCAGGGACGGAACGTGGCGCAGCGCCATCTGTCTGCCCTTCACCCAAAGGAAGTGGTCGACCAGCGCCGGAATGTCTTCCGGCCGCTCCCGAAGCGGGGGGACGAGGAGCGGAAAGACGCTCAGCCGGAAGTAGAGGTCCTCCCGAAAGCGCCTCTCCGAGACCATCTGGGCAAGGTCCCGGTGGGTGGCGGCAACGACCCGGATATCGACCGAGAGGGTCTGCGTGCCTCCCACCCGCTCGAACTGCTTCTCCTGGAGCACCCGCAGGAGGCGGGTCTGGGCCTCGAGGGGCAGCTCCCCCACCTCGTCCAGGAAGATCGTCCCCCCGTGGGCCCGCTCGAAGAAACCCTTGCGCTGCGTCACGGCTCCCGTGAACGCACCCCTCTCGTGCCCGAAGAGCTCGCTGTCGAAGAGCGTCTCGGGGATTGCGCCGCAGTTCACCGCGACGAACGGCCCCCCGGCGCGCCGCGAGCGGCGCCAGATGGCTCGAACGATGAGCTCCTTTCCCGTGCCCGTCTCCCCCACGAGGAGCACGGGGCTGTCCAGAGGTGCCACGCGGTCGACCTGGCTCATCACCTCGCGTAGGCCCAAATCGGCTCCGACGATCTCGCCCGGCGGACCTTCCTTGAGCCGCTCCCGCAGGTCCCGGTTGTCTTGGGAGAGGAGATCCTGGAGCCGGAGCATCTGGAGGTAGCGGCGGTAGTTCGAGAGGGCGATGGAGGCGGGCTCGTTCAAGAGTGACCAGAGCTCCGCGTGCTCGGCCGTGTAGCGCCCCCTTCCGGCGGCTCGCACGAGGATCAAGCCGATGCTCTTTTCGTCGAGGAAGAGGAAGCCGAGCATCACGCTCGACGGGGGCCACCCGAGAGCGCTCCCGAGGCCTCGCAGGGTGCGTCCGAGCCCGCCCGACTCCAGCGCGCTCGCGTCCTCCGCGACCATCACATGCGCGCGATGGAGCAAGTACACGGGGCCTGCTCCCTCGTCCCCCCAGACGTACGCCTTCAGCTCGGACGCATCGAGGGGCAGGTAGGCATGCTCCCCAATCTGTCGGGCGGACTTGGGGTTGCGCCGTGACTCGGCCAGGACCCGGCGCACCTCCGGGTCCAGCGCAAACTTGACGCTGCGTACGTGCCCGCCCGCCGAGTCCGCGGTGGCGAGCACCTCGGCAAGTCCCAGAGCCACGTCGTAGTCGAGCACCAAGATCTCGTCGGCCGGCAGCACCCCTCGAACGTAGAGGAAGCACTGCGCAAGGGCCTTCTCGATCTCGAGGCTCCCGCACAGGCGCAGGGCCGCCTCCCGAAAGAACTCGTTCTTGTCCATCGTCGCCACCTCTCGCCCCTTCCCCACCTCCCCGTGTCGTCCACGACAGTCTACCTGCCCAAGTGTCAAATACGACATCCCGTCGCTCCCACATGCGGCAGTCCGTCCGGCTCATCCAGCCTAAGTAGCTGAATCCACTAGGGTCACGCCGTATGGCACGTCGGGTGCAGCAAGCCAGACCAAGACATCCCCCTGAAAGGGCATGCGAGGCTCGAGCCGCAACGCGAGGGAAGCCATGCACAGAGAATCGCCACCAACTCCGGCGGTACCCCGCATCCTGGTCGGTACAAGGATGCCCCGCTCCGTGACGGGTCAAGCTTCCCTGTCCGCGGCGGTACCCGAGTCGGCCTTAGAGGCCCCGGGGTTCCACCTGGTTGAGGCCGCCGTCCGGTTCGCCCGGGTGGCCCGGAGGCACCGGTCCCGAGTCTGGGTGTCCAAGGGCGGAGAAACGGCGGACGCGAAGAGCCCGCTGGAGCTCCTTGCACTCGGCGACTTCGAGGGATCGGTCATTCGTGTGCGGGTGGTCGGCCCCGACGCCCAGAGCACATTTTTGGAGCTCGACGGCTTCCTCGGGCCGAGTCTGGTTCACGGGTTTCCCCCGAGACAAGAGAGAGGTGAACCGTGAAGCACCAAGAGGCGCCGGAGAAGAAACCCGTCAACCCGGCGCAGGCATCCCCCCACGCGCAGCACCCGCCCCTCTCGGAGGAGCACTTCGCCGAAAGCCTCCACTCGGTCGTGCGGCGTTATGCCGCGGAGGCCGCCTCGGGTGCGGCCCTCCTCCGCGAAGGCGAGACGCCCGAGGTGCGACTGTCCACGGCCAGGCAACTCCACAGCTTCCTGGAGTGGCTGCTCGCGCGCTGCTTCGGCGAGCACGCGCCGCCGCTGCCGTCCCCCGCTTTTCTGGGGGAGAGCGAGCGCCGGCTCATCCTGGAAACGGCGGAAACGCTCGGCCGGGAGATCCTGGGCCCTTCTCCGACGGTCCCCAGAGGGCGCGTAATCGTCCGCCTCGTGCTGGACCGGTGCAGCGGGGCGCCCTGCGCCGCCCAGGGGACCGGGCCGGACGCGCCGCCCACCTGCCCGGGCCCGGACGGCGGAGCACGCCGTCCCGGGGAGGTCGGCCACCTCTGCATCGGAGGGCCGATCCGCTCGTGAAGAGTCCCAAGTGGCGGTGAAGGCCACCGCCTCCTGCATCCATCGTCCAGAGCCCAACGCAGACAAGAGGAGCATCCATCATGAAAGGCCGTCTCCCCTCCATCCCAAAGAGCCTGGCCGCGTCGCTTCTGGCTCTTTCCCTGGTGTCCTGCACCGGGGAGCCGCACAAGACCGAACCCGCCCCCGAGGCCGTACCCGTAACCGTGGGGAGGGTGCAGCACGTCCAGGAACGGGAACGAATCGCGGTGAGCGGGACCGTCTCCGCGCCCAACGCACCGATCGCCGTGTCGTTTCTCGTCTCCGGACGAGTCGAGCTCGTGGGCCCTCGCGAGGGCGAATACGTGAAGAAGGGACAGGTTCTCGCCCGGATCGACCCCACCGACTTCGACCTCGCCGTGAAGACCGCCGCAGCCCAGATGGCGAGCGCCCAGGCGGCCATGGAGAAGGCGCTGCACTCCGTCCGCCCGGAGAGCCTGGAGCAGGCCCGCATCGCGTTCGAGCGCGCCGAAGACGAGCACCGCCGGATGAAGATGCTCTACGACTCCAAGAGCCTGGCGCCGAACGACTACGAGAAGTTCCGGGCCGCATTCGAGTCGGCCAGGCAGCAGTATGAACAGGCGAAGGCGGGCGGCCAGAAGGAGGACAAGGACCTGGCGACGGCCGCATACAACCAGGCGGCCGCGCAGCTCGAGGTCGTCCGCAAGGCGCTCTCCGACGCGACACTCTCTGCCCCCGCCAACGGCCACATCGCAAAGCGGCTGATCGAACCCGGCGCCACCGCCTCCGCGGGGCATCCCGTGTTCGAGATCGTCCAGATCGACCCCGTGGAGGTAAACGTCGGCGTGCCGGAGACCGACGTGTACCACGTCCGGCTCGGGCAGAAGGTGGAGGTGACGGTTCCCGCCCTCCCGGGGAGGTCCTTCGAGGGCACGGTGCGCGTCGTCAACGTATCCGCCGACCCCAACACCCGAACCTACATGGCCCGGATCACCGTGCCGAACCCGCAGCACGTGCTGCGGATCGGGATGGTCGCGGAAGCGCGCATCCTCGGAACCGAGACGAAGTCCATGATGACGCTCCCGGGGGAGGCGGTGGTGCGCGATCCCCAGGGGGCGACCCAGGTCTTCGTCTACTACCCCGACCAGAGCCGCGTCTACGCCAAACGGGTGGAGATCGGCGTCCTGATCCATCGCGACGTGGAGATCCGGAGCGGACTCTCCGGCACCGAGCTCGTCGTCCTGGCCGGGCAGACAAGGCTCCGGGACGGTCTGGTCGTGGCCGCCACGGAACAGCCGGCCGACCGGCATTCCAGCCGGCTCGCGGAGAGGAACTAAGCCATGAATCCGATCCAGTTCCCGCTCCGCTATCCGCCCGTCACCCTCATCCTCACGGCCCTGGTCGTGGCGGTGGGCCTCCACGCCTTCCTCAAGATGCAGCGAACGGAAGACCCGACCATCACCATCCGGACCGGTATCGTGGCCGCCATGTACCCGGGAGCCACCTCCGAGCAGGTGGAGAAGCAGGTCACCAAGACCCTGGAGGAGCACATCTTCAAGTTCCCCGAGGTCCGCAAGGAAAAGACCTATTCCACGAGCCGCCCCGGCGTCGCCATCATCAACGTAGAGCTCGAGGACAACATCAAGAACTCGGACCAGTTCTGGGCGAAGCTGCGCCACGAGATGAACCTGGTGCGCGCCACCAAGCTCCCCGACGGGGTCAGGGGGCCGGTGGTGGACTCCGATTTCGGGGACACGGTCGCGATGCTCGTCGCGGTGCACGGAAAGCGGTACGGATACCGGGAGCTTCGGGATTTCGCAGACAAGATCCGCGACGAGATGCGCACCGTTCGCGACGTGGGGAAGCTCGTCACCTACGGAAAGCAGAGCGAGGAGATCTGGATCACCAGCAGCCTGGAGAGGATCGCGCAGTATTTCGCCGACCCGCGGCAGGTGGCAAATGCCCTCGTGCAGCGAAACGTGATCGACAGCGCCGGTCACTTCGAGGCCGACCGGTCGAAGGTCCCCATGAGGACCACCGGAGTCTTCAACACCGAAGACGAAATCCGAAACGTCCTCGTGGACGTGTCCCGGGATGGCCACCCGACCTACATCAAGGACTTCGCCGACGTCGAGCGCCGCTATGAGGATCCCACCTTCCTGGTGCGCTACAACGGCGAGCCGTCCTTGCTCCTCTCCGTGGAGATGCAGAAGGGACGAAACATCGTCGAGCTCGGCGAAAAGCTCGAAGCGGTCTTTGAGCGCCTGAGGGTTCTCCTTCCCCCCGACGTTGAGCTGGACCTGGTTGCGAACCAGCCCGGGGTCGTCAAGGAGCGGATCTCGGACCTCACCCACGAGTTCCTGCTGGCCATCGGTTCCGTCATCCTGGTCACGATCCTCCTGCTCCCCTTCCGGGTGGCTCTCATCGCGGCCCTGGCCATCCCGGTCACCCTGTGCGCCACCCTCGGCGTCATGAACGCCCTGGGGATCGCCCTGCATCAGGTCTCCATCGCCGGGCTCATCGTGGTGCTCGGCATCGTGGTGGACGACGCCATCGTGATCGCCGACAACTACGTCGAGCTCCTGGACCGGAAGGTGCCGCGCATCGAGGCGGCCTGGAGGGGCGCCACCGAGGTCGTCGTGCCCGTCCTCACGGCGACCGTGACGATCATCTGCTCGTTCCTGCCGCTCCTCATCATCACCGGCTCTGCCGGGGAGTTCATCGCGGCCCTCCCCATCACCGTGGCGATTGCGCTCGCGGTCTCCTTCGTCGTGGCGGTCATGCTGACCCCGCTCCTTTGCCGAACCTTCATCAAGAAGGGGCTGCACGACCACGACGCCGCGCCGGCGGGAGGCAAGGAGAAGGTGAGCCTGCTCGACCGGCTCCAGGGGGTCTACGCGATCCTGATCCACGTCTTCATGAACCGGAAGTGGCTGGGCCTCACCCTCGGCGGCAGTGCCTTTGCCCTGGGGGTGGCGCTCTTCACTTTCGTGCCCCAGCAGTTCTTCCCCTCGGCCGAGCGCAACCAGTTCGTAATCGACGTGTGGATGCCCCAGGGAACGCGCATCGAGGCAACCGACGCGGTCCTGCGGCGCATCGAAGGCGCCCTGGGGTCGAGCAAGGGGGTCTCCAACTACGCGACGTTCGTCGGCCAGAGCGCCCCCCGGTTCTACTACAACGTCAATCCGCAGCAGCCCGACGCCGCCTACGGGCAGTTCATCGTCAACACGGCCTCGGTCAAGGACACCGCCCGCCTGGTGCCGGAGCTGCGCCGGTCGCTGACGGCCCTGGCGCCCGAGGCCATGGTGATCGTGAAGGAGCTCCAACAGGGCTCCCAGATGGAGGCGCCCGTCGAGGTGCGGATCTCGGGGGACGACATCGGGGAGCTCCAGCGGCTGGGGGAGAAGGTGCAGGAGATCCTGGAAGACGTGCCGGCTTCCCAGTACGTGCACCGGGACTACTTCAACGACTCGTACCGGGTGGACGTGAAGGTCGACAACGAGCTGGCAAACCGGCTGGGGATCGCGGAGGCCACGGTGTCGCAGACGCTCTTCGGGGCGTTCGACGGCGCGCCGGTGAGCACCTTCTGGGAAGGCGACCGCGCCGTGAGCATCAAGCTGCGGCTCGACCCGGCCGCACGCTCGTCCTTCGGCGACGTGGGCGACACCTACCTCACCTCGGAGCTGACCCGCGCCAGGGTTCCGCTGCGAGCCGTTGCCCAGCTCGCGCCGGAGTGGCAGACGAGCCGGATCGTCCGGCGAAACGGCGTGCGCACCCTGACCGTGCGCGCCTTCGCCAAGCCGGGGTTCTACGCCTCGAAGATCCTGGAGCAGGTGAGGCCGCAGATCGAAGCGCTCCCCTTGCCGGCGGGCTACCGGATCTACTACGGGGGCGAAAAGGACAATCAGGACGAGACCTTCCCCCAGATGATGGTGGCCTTGGCCATCAGCCTTCTCGCGATCTTCCTCGTCCTCTTGGTGCAGTTCCGGAGCGTCTCGGATCCCCTCGTGGTGATGGCGTCGATCCCGCTGACCCTGTTTGGGGCGGTCCTCGGGCTGATCATCACCCACAACCCCTTCGGATTCACGGCCTTCATGGGGATGATCGCCCTGTGCGGGATCGTGGTGAGAAACGGCATCATACTGGTCGACTACTGCAACGAACGGGTCGCCGAGGGAGAGACCCTGGAACAGGCCGCCCGGGACGCGGGCGCGCGGCGGCTGCGGCCCATCTTCCTCACCACCATGGCCGCAGCCGTGGGGGTCACGCCCATGATCCTTTCCGGGTCGAGCCTCTGGAGCCCGCTGGCGAGCGTGATCGCCTTCGGCTTGGTGTTCTCGATGTTCTTCACCCTCCTGGTCGTTCCGGTCATCTTCGTGGTCATCAAGTCCCGTTCGACCACGCGCCAGACGAGCCCCGCGAGCGCCGTCGCGGCGGCGGCGGGGATCGCGCTGTGCCTCGTTCTCGGGGCGGGAAGGCAGGCCTCTGCGGAGCCGGTGCAGCGCACCCTGACGCTCCCGGAGGCGGTCGAAACCGCTCTGCAAGAGAACGCCCTGCTGAAGATCGGCCGGACAAGGGTATCGGAGCACGACGAGAAGATCGTGAGCGCGAAGTCCCAGTACTTTCCGCAACTCACCAACACGACACGGTACGTGCACCTGTCCGACGAACAGAGAGTTTCGATTCCCGCCGGAAGCCTGGGACAGGTCGCGGGAAGCCCCTTTCCGGATCGCAACGTCGATATCAAGCAGAGTGACTCCACGATCCTGTACAACGAAACGACCCTCGCCCAGCCGACGACGCAGCTCCTGAAGATCCATGCGGCCAACCAGATTGCGCGTGCAGACCGGGGCTTTGCGAAAGCCGAGCTGACGAAGGCGGAAAACGAGACGGTCCTCGCCGTGCATCAGCTCTATTACGAGCTGCTGGTGGCCTACAAGGCAAGGGACGCCGCCCAGGCCTCGCTCGCTGCCGCGCAGGAGAATCTGCGGGAAGCCGAGGACGGGGTCAGGACCGGGAACCTGCTCGAGGTCGCCGTCATCACGGCCAGGGCCCACCTGCTCCAGCGCCGGCAGGAGCTTCTCTCGGCGGACAACCACATCGCCGACGTCACCTCGGAGCTCAACGATCTGCTCGGCTTCCCGAGAGACGACCTCCTGGAAGTGACGGAAGCGGGCTTTCCGGAGCTCCCGGAGGCGCCGAAGGACGCGTCCTATCAGGAGGCCCGGGCCCGGAACGCAGACCTCCTCGCCGCCCGGGAGACCGTGGAGAAGTCCCGCCATGCGGTGAAGGCGGCCCGGTACGAGTACATCCCCGACGTCACGCTCTTCTACCGCCACGGCTATCAGGACGGAGTGGCCTTCCTGGAGGACCACGTGGACATGGTGGGCGTGGAGGCGACCTGGAACGTGTTCGACTGGGGCAAGCGCAGGGGAGACGTCGGCCAGCGGCGCGCCCAGCAGTCGCAGGCAGAGCAGAACCTGGCTCGGCTCGACAAGAGGGTCGGGATCGAGATCGACAAGGTGTACCGGAAGCTGGAGCGCGACCGGAAGGTCGTGGACGCCGCCCGCGAGGCGCTCGCCATGTCCCAGGAAGATGCCCGGCTCAGCGAAAACCGCCTCGCGGCCGGGACGGTGACGGCGGCCCGGCACGCCGAGACCGTCGCGGCGCTGAAGAAGGCAGAAATGGATCGGTTGCAGGCGGAGCTGGGGTATCGACTCACGCGGGCGGAGTTGGAGCGTCTCAAGGGGGGGCTCGCGAGAGGTCGGTAGGGCATCGGCACCCCAAGGCAGCGCCCCAACGCATCGTCAAGACAAGGAGACGAGGATGAATCCGCAACTCGGCAAGCTCTCTGAGTTCCTCGACGGACTCGCAAAGCTCTTCAACCCACCCCACCGGCCGCGGAAGAACGAGGGTTCGGTCCCGGCCGAGCCGGCCCGTGAGGCCCCCGACGCCGACGCCGTCGGGAAGCGCCTGGACCAGGCCGTGGCCCAAGTCAAGGAAGCGGCAGAACGGCTGCGGCACGAGACCGAGAGCGGCTTCGCCGCGCGGATGGCTGCGCAGAGCGCCTCGGACCAAGAGCGACGGAGCGAGCAGGAGCAGGCGCGCAAGGAGGCCCACGCCCGGATCTGGAAAGAAATCCTCCTCCTCCACGGGAACCTGAACACCGGCCTCGGGGAAGAAGACCTGAGCAGGGGCCAGACCGTGCTCCAGGAGGTGGACGAGATCCTCGCCGGCAAGCGGTACCAGGGCATGGAACAGGCGGTGCGGGCGGCAGCGATCAAGCGCCTCGCCGGCGAGTGCAAGGGGATCGCCTGGCACCTCCTGCACCAGCGCATGGAGGAGCGCGGGCTCACTTGGCCCGATCCCACGGGGCTCTCGCCGTGGGCGGATGAGAAGGACATTGCCGGCGCCCGGGAGCGAGAGCATGCGGAGACCGAGGAAGAGTTCAAGTCGGCCTCCGCGGGGCGTTGCGCGGACCGGATGTACGGAGTCGTGACCGCCTGGAAGGGCCACTATCCCAGCCCCGACTCCTCGCCCTGGAAGCGCACGGTCATCGAAGCCGTCGGGTATGGGATCTTCGCGCACCTGGTCGCCGCAGCGGTTCGGGAGGTGCGGGGTGCCGAGGCGGAGCTCAAGTCCACCTTCGCGGACCTGGCCGGCGAGCAGCTGGCCGCGGTGCAGGGCGCCCTGGAAAAGGGCGTCCACTCGGCCTCCGAGGCCGACGAGCTGCTTCGCGCCGTGCGGCACATCTCCGAGGAGGTCCTGCCCGAGCTGGTGTGGAACCGGGTGCAGCAGATCGTCTACGCGACCGCAGAGCAGATGGCGGCGGGAGGCGCCTAGCAGGGTGGGGGTAAACCCCTCCGTGGGTCTTTCCGCACCCTGCCAGAGAGGAGCAAGCCATGTTGTCCAACACTTCGAGCGGCCCCGGTGAGCGCCGCAGGTGGATCGTGCCCACCGTCTTCCTGATCTTGGCGGCCGCCACGGCGAACCTGGTGGCCCGGGCGGGCCAACCGCTCACCGTCTCTTCCATCGACATCGTCTTCTTGCTGGCCCTGGCGATCGTGACGGGCATGTACGTCATCCTCGCCCGCGGCGATGGCCAGCCTGGGTCCGGTTCCGAACAAGAGCCTCCGGGGCACGGAGGTCGCGGGTCGGCGCCGCCGGAAGGCATACCCAACGAGAACATGCCCGCCGGCGCCGCCGCGAGGGGGGCATAGAGACAGGGGGCAGCGGAGCGTTGAAAGCCCGGGGAAGCCCGGGGAAGCTCGGTCAACGAGCGCGCTCGCGCAGCCGGCCCCAGACAAGAAAGGGGATCCGCCATGAAATACATCATGTTCCGCCACGACGGGATGGAGGAATTCGTGATCTTCTCCGACGCGCTGTGTCACTCGGACGTCGCCCACCACCTGCGGGGCGAACAGGTCTCCTCCGCGGGCTTCGTCGTGTTTGGGGAAGCAGGGGGTGTTCAGTGCTACGGCGAGTCCCTGAGCCTGGGCCTCAAGAGTCGAGGCCAGGAGGATGCGTTGAGAATCTCCGCATACAACGAGGCATTTTCCTGAACGGGGCACAGCACGTTTCAGCGCTGGCGCTCAGTGTCCAGGCGCTCACGGAAGTGGTGCCCCACCTTGTCCCCGTTGTCGGCAGGCAACCCTGAGAGCAGAGAGGTGACAGATGAAAACCCCGGAAGAGAGCGTGTGTGTGATTCATATGAACGATGGCACCAAGCTGACGTTCCAGTTCCCTCCACAGGTCGGCCCCGAGATGATCGGCATCGAGCTGGAGAAAGCCCTGAATGCGCGAATGCTTGCCGCAGAATTGGACGGGAGTCTCGTGATGATCCCCACCACGAGCATCAAGTCCGTGCAGGTTACGCCGGCTCCAACGCCCCTGCCGAGGTTCGTCATCCACCGCGCCACCTTCTACGGGAAGGGCTGAGTGGAGACTTCGTCCGCGGGGGAACGGGCGGTGGATCGCGCCGGCAGCTGGCAGCCCGTTTCCCGGGGCTGTGCATGCCGCCTGCTAGTTGAAGCCTGCCCGGGGAGGTGAGGTTGGAGATGCAGCACCTAGCAGCACAAGGTCCTTTCGTTGGCGTCGGCTCGACGAGGGAGCGTCCAGGAATGTACCGCCGCAGCAGGCTCGCGCCATGGGCCGCCCTCTCGGCCGGCCTGGTCCTGCTGGCGGCAGGCGCGGCGGGCGCCACGGCGGGCCCCTATGCGTACCCCTTCGACGACCGTTGGGTCGCCACGGTGATCGGCACGCCCCGCGAACTGCAAGCGCCGGGACCGGATCTGAAGGACGTGCCGTTCCAGACCGTGCAGCTCACGGTGTTTCCGGATCGCGAGATCCCCGCCGTGCTCTTCTACATCGGGAAGCTCAAGCTGGGCTTCGCGCCCCAGAGGAGGAAGGCACCGCTGGTGGTGGTCATCGCCGGCACCGGCGGCGACCACCGCACGGGCAAGGTCGAGGGGCTGACCCGGTACCTGTGGCAGGCGGGCTACCACGTCCTCACGATCCCCTCGCCCACCCACCCCAACTTTCTCGTCACGGCGTCCACCACCATGGTGCCCGGCGACGCCGAGGGCGACGCCCGGGACCTCTACCGCGTGATGCGGCTCGCCTGGGAAACGCTCAAGGGAAGGGTGGAAGTCACGGAGTTCTACCTCACGGGCTAC
>JBFLZB010000046.1 GCA_040756475.1 Thermodesulfobacteriota bacterium | reverse complement strand
TCCCCTTGCAGGGCCAGCAGGTGGCCCAGGTGGTAGGAGGGCTCGGCGGAGTCCTTCATGAGGCCGCGGGCCCGGGTGAGGAGCTCCTCTGCCTCGTTCAGGGAGTTCTCCCGGCCGGCGGCCGCCGGGTGCGTCCGCGCGATCCCCAGATGGAGCGCATACTCGCCTTCCTCGGGATTGGCGTCCAGGGCCTTGCGAAACGCTTCGGCCGCCTCGTCCCAGGCGCGGCGCCGCAAGAGCCCCCGCCCCTGCTGAAAGAGCCCCTCGGCCGCGAGAATGCGCGAGCCGTCGGAGACCTCTTCCTCGAGCCCCTCCTGGATGAACTTCAGGTACTCCCTGCGCCTGGGCTCGGTCTTGAGAGCCTCGTAGGCGGCCTGGATGGCGTGGAAGGTCTCGGAGTGGATCTGGTGGAGCTCGGGGGGGTCCTGGGAGCCGAGCATGTCGGGGTGCACGTCCTTGGCCCGGTGCAGGTAGCTCTCCCGCACCTTCTCGTCCGTGGCGTCCAGGGGTACCTCCAGCACCTGGAAGTAGTTGCGGGACCGGAAGGCATCGAGCCGGTGGCGGGCCCGGCGCACCCGCTCCAGGTCCGCCGGATCGAGCCCCCACGAGGCGTCGCTCCCGCTTGCGCGCGACAGGGTGAGGTAGCCGCGCAGCAGCAGGTAGTAGAGGAAACGCACCTCCGCTTCCCCCCGGGCCTCCGCCAGGATCTCCCCGAGGCTGTGTCCCCGCATGCGCCGCAGCAGGCGCAGGAATTGGACGTCGTCCTTCTCCAGGGGAACCTCGGCGGCCAGCTCGAACAGGTCCCCCTCGGGCAGCAGGCCGAGCTCCGCCCGGGGCGCGAGCGTCGCGCTCAGGCGCTCGAAGGGCACCCGGGAGCGCACGCCCTCCCACAACACCCGGTGGGCTTCCAGAGGCTGCCCCGGGATGCGCGCCGGCGGGTCCTGGTAGGGGGACACCCGGAACTCGCCCCCCTCCCAGGTGAAGACCTCCATGACCTTCTCGGTCACGTTTTCCCGAACGGCTTCGAAGAGCTCCTTGGGGTCGATGAGTCCCCGGGCGATCAGGAACTCGCCGAGCTTCTTCTTGGTCTGGAGCATCGCCTCGATGCCCTCCCGGTACGCCTCCTCTTCCACGGCGCCCCGGTCCAGGAGGTGCCGCCCCAGGGTCTCGCGCATCTGGTTGGACAGGGCGAAGACGATCTCCCCGTCCTGCAGGAAGACCACCTTCTTGACCCGGCCCCACTGCAAGTTGAGGCAACCGGTGGTCTTGTGGAACGCCAGGTCCTGAAGGAGCAGGGGGAAGTCGACCGTGGAGAGGCTCCCCCGGGTGAGGATGTCGGAAGGAGCAAAGGGAGTAACGGCCACGGAGGCCGCGGGCGCCTGGGCATCCACCAGGAGCGCCGCCAGCCGCTCCCGCAAGGCGTCGAGCTGGAAGGGCTTCTTCAGGAAATCCAGCGCCCCCAGCTCGTCCACGGCCTCGGTGCGGATGTCGGCCCCCCGGTAGACGGCGCTCATCACGAACACGGGCACGTCCTTGCCCCCCCGGGCGCCGCGGATGCGGCGCAGCAGGTGGAGGCCGCCCCGCCGGGGCAGCAGCACGTCGATGAAGACCAGGTCCGGCCCCAGCTCGAGGAACCGCTGGAACCCCTGATCGTCCCGAGACGCCTCGTGGACTTCCACGTCGAACTCGCTGAGGACCGCCGCCAGGAGCTGACGGGTTCCCGGATCGTCTTCCACCACGAGGACCCGCTTCTTCACGCCCCGCCTCCCCGGAGGATGTCGTCGCACACGGCGCTCACGTTGCGCCGATGGCGCTCCAGCTCTCGCACCATTGCCTCCCCTCCCCCCTGTGTCTGCGTATACCCCAGACCCCGGGCGAGATCCCCAAGGGGACCGGCCTGCCGGGGCAGCACGTCGGTGGGCCGCTCCTGCACGATCCGCAGCCGGGCCTCCACCCGGCGCAGAAATCGGTACCCTTCCCCCAGGGCTGCCCCGTCCTCATCGGCCAAATGGCCCCCGTGCTTCAGGCCCTCGAGGGCGGCCGGGATGTTTGGGGTCCGGAGCGCCTCGTCCTTCCAGCCGTGCAGAAGCTGGAGAGCCTGCACGGCAAACGTCACGTCCACAAGTCCACCGGGGCCGGCCTTGAGGTCGATGGTCCCGCCTTCCTCCCGGCACACCTCCGCCCGCATCCGGTCCCTCATCCGCCCAAGCTCCGAGCGGGGATCCGCGGCCGGCGGATCCTGGTACAGGAGCCGGTCCACCACCGACCGGGCCTCCCGGCCCAGTCCCGGGTCGCCGGCGACGGGCCGCAGGCGGATCAGGGCCTGGCGCTCCCAGGTCTGCCCTCCCCCGCCCCGGTGATACGCTTCGAAGGAAGGCAGCGAGGTCACCAGGGGGCCAGCCCGGCCGGAGGGCCGCAGGCGCGCATCCATCCGAAACGCGATGCCCTCGCGGGTCCTGGCCGAGAGCAGGCTCATCACCCGTTGGGCGAGCCGCGCGGCATACTCCGCCGCGGCGAGGCGAGAAGGGCCCGACGACGCCTCCTCGCCCCAGCCATCGTAGACGAAGATCACATCGAGGTCCGAGTGGTAGTCGAGCTCGGCGCCGCCGAGCTTGCCCAGCCCGAGCACGGCGAAGCGAACGGGACCACCCCCGGCCTGCCCCGGGGGCCCGTACTTTCGGGCCAGTTGCTCCCGGGCCTCCCGGCATGCCGCCTCGAGGCACGCCTGCGCCACCAGGGTCACCTGCGCTCCGGCCTCCTCGGGGCCGAGCGCGCCGTACAGGTCGTTCCAGGCGATGCGCAGAAACTCCGCGTTGCGAAACCTGCGCAGGGCGTCGAGCCGCTCCTCCTCGTCCCGGGCCCCCGCCAGGGCCTCCCCGAGCTCTGCCTCCAGCCGCTCCAAGGACTTGTCCCGCACCGCGTAGCTACCGAGCACCAGCTCGTCCAGGAGTTCGGGATGCCCCACCAGATAGCGGGAGAGAAACCCGCTCGTGCCAAACAGGGTCACCAGGAGGCGAGCCGTCGCCGGGTTGCCCTCCAGCAGCGAGAGATACCCCTCCCGAGCCCCCGAGGCCGCGAGGAACTCCCCCAGCCACAACAGGGCCTGGTCCGGGTCGGGGCACTGGCGGGCTGCCTCGAGCAGCGCCGGCGCCACCCGTCCGAGCAGGCGCCTGGCTCGGGCCGTGGCGCGGGGGCCAGGCGGCCCGCTTCGCAGGAGCGACAGCGCCGCCAGGGCCTTCCCGGGGTTTCGAAAACCCGCCTTCTCCAGGACCGCCGAGGCTCGGGGGTCGTCCGGGGCCAGAGCCAGGAGCTCCCGCGCTTCCCGGGCTCCGGGCTCCTCTTCTGCCCCCCCGTGGCCGCCGTGGACCACCCTGCCGTAGGCCCCGTGCACCCGGCTCCGCACCCCGTCGAGGGCCTCGAGAAAGGGTCCCACGGGCTCGCCCCCGCCGAAACCCTGGCGCCGCGCCACCACGCGAAGCTCCTCCGGGGCGGAGGGCAGGCGGTGGGTCCGGAGCAAGTGGAGGGACTGGACGGCGTGCTCCAGCGTTCGCAGAAACCGGTAGCAGCCCGCCAGATCCTCGGCCACGGCCCCCTCCAGCACGCCCGCGCGGGCGAGAAGGCCAAGTCCCTCCAGGGTATTGGGTTCGCGCACCCGGGGAAGCCGGCCTCCGTGCACCAGTTGGAGCGTCTGGACGAAGAACTCCAGCTCCCGGATACCTCCCCTGCCCAGCTTGAGGTCCGCGTCACCCCCCGACCGGCGACCCGAGCTCTCGGCGATCCGCTGCTTCATCTCCGCCAGATCCTCGACGGTGGTGTAGTCGAGGCTGCGGCGATACACGAACGGCTCTACCTCGGCGAGAAACCGCCTCCCCACCTCCAGGTCCCCGGCGATGGGCCGGGCCCGCATCAGCGCGGCGCGCTCCCACGTCTGCCCCCAGCACAGGTAGTAGCCTGCGGCGTCGTCGAGGGGCTGGGCCAGCGGGCCGCTGCGGCCCTCGGGGCGCAAATCCAGGTCCACCCGAAAGACGAGCCCATCCCCGGTCACCCGGCCCAGCGCCTCCACGGCCAGGCGGACCAGGCGAGAGAAGAAGGTGCGCGCGTCGAGCCGGCCCCCCGGTCCGCCCGTCGTCTCGCCGCGCCCGATGCGGTACAGGAAGAGGAGATCCACGTCGGAGGACAGGTTGAGCTCGCTGCCCCCGAGCTTGCCCATCCCGAGCACGCAGGAACGGTTGGGCTCGCCCCCGGGCCCCAGGGGCACCCCGTGGCGTGCGCACAGCCGAGCCCACGACCAGGCCAGCGCCGCCTCCACCGCCGCCTCGGCCAGGGCGCTCATCTCCCGGGCCGTCACCGCAACGGGCGCCAAGGCCAGCGCCTCGCGGGAAATCACGCGCAGCATCTCGCTTCGCCGCACGCGCCGCAAGCGGCGGAAGAACGCCTCGGGGGTTTCCGGCTCGCCGGCGGGAGCCGCCAGGCGAGCCAGGTATCGAGGCCGATCCAGCTCCGCCGCGAGCGCGGGGTCCGTGAAGACCTGGCCCAGGCAGGGCTCCGCGCACAGCCAACTGCCCGCGACCCGGGAGGAGCCCAGCACCCGGGTGAGCCGGGAAAGACCGGCGGGGTCCCAATCCTCCAGGGGCACCCCCTGCTCCCGCAACCGTCGCAGCCCGAGCTCGGCCCAGGCGGGGCTCGGAGCCGCGGCGAGGCCCTCTCGAGCCCCCGCAGGCCAGTGAGTGCTCATGTTTCTGGAATCGCCGTCCGATGATACCGTATGATGTCGCCTCCCCGGGAGGGGGCCAGACTATAGCCCGCCCCCCGGGGGCGTCAACGCTCTCGCACACCGCGCCGGGTTCTCACATCAGCCATGCCCGATCCTGCTCGCGTGCTCCTCCTGAGCGCCGATCCTTCCCTTGCCCCCGAGCTGGGGGCGCTAGTCCGGGCTGCGGGCGGCGAGCTGGGTGCCCTGCCCGCCCCGGACGCACCCCGGCCTGCCCAAGGCTGGACCGCGGTCCTGGTGGACGAGCGGACCCTGGGGCTGGAGGCCCTGGCCTGGGCCCAACGGGTGGGGAACGCCACGGCCTGGCTCTCGCCCGAGCCCCGGGGCCAGGCGGCGGCCCGGGCGCACGGTGCGGGCGCCGACGCGGTGCTGGCCCTGCCCCTGTGGGCTCCCGAGGCGCGGGCCGTCCTGGGGCGCCTCCTGGAGCTCTCGTCCCTGCGCACCGCCCTCTCGCGCCACCGCGACCGGGAGGAGAGCTCGGAGGTCCAGGTCCAGGCCTACGCGGCCCAGCTGGAAGCAAGTCAGCAGAACCTTCGGGAGCTGTACGGGGAGCTCGAGGACCACGCCCGGGACCTGCGCGCCCTGCTCGCGGCCCAGCAGGCCCTCATCCCGCTCCAGGCCCCGGGGAAACTCCGGCGCCGCATCGAGGACGCCCTGGGGCTGCTCTTTCCCGGGGCCCGGGTCGAGGTTCGGGTGGCGGCCACCGGGCGGGTCCAGCATCCCCCGCAGGGCGCGGTCGAGGGCGCAGCGGAAGGCTGGACACGGGCCGTGGTAGCCCTCAAGACCGGCTCCCTGAGCCTGGGGGAGCTGGAGGTGTGCGCCGCCCACGGGGCCCCGTACCCCCGCCGCCGGCTCGACCTGCTCCAGGTGTACGCCCGGGAGGCAGCCCTGGCCCTGCACCGCAGCCAGCTCTACCAGGACCTGAGCCTGGGCAAGGCCGAGTGGGAGCGCACCTTCGACACGATCCGCGACTGCATCTCGGTGGTGGGCCCGGACCTGGAGCTGCGCCGCGTAAACCGGGCACTGGCGGAGGCCGTGGGAAAGGCGCCCCAGGATCTGGTGGGCCAACCCTGCTTCCGGGCCCTGTACGGACACGAGGCCCCCTGCCCCGCCTGCCCCGTGCGAGAGGCGCTGGAGACCGGCACGCAGGCACGGGCGCAAACCGAGACCGTGCGGGGATCCCGCGTCTACGACTACCGGGCCTACCCCCTGCGGGGCACCGACGGCCTGGTGTACGCTGCCATCGCCTACGCCCGGGACGTGACCCGGGAAGAGCAGCTCTCCCGCAGCCTGCGGCACTCGGAGAAACTCGTGACCCTGGGGCAGATCGCGGCCGGCATCGCCCACGAGATCAACAATCCCCTGACCGCGGTGTCCTCCTACGCCCAGCTCCTGGCCCTGCGCCTGGGCGACCCCCGGGACGCCGAGAGCGCCCGCCGCATCCAGGAGGGCATCGAGCGGATCCACCGGCTGGTGGAAAACCTCATGAGCTTCGCGCGGCCCTCGGACGACGCCTTCTTCCCCATCGATCTCAACGACATCGTCGCCGACACCCTCTCGTTTAGCCGCTACGAGATCAGCCGGGGCGAGACCGAGCTTCGCGAAGAGCTCGCCCCCCGGCTGCCGCGGGTGCTCGGCTCCAAGGACCAGCTCGAGCACCTTCTCGTGAACCTCCTGACCAACGCCCGCGATGCCGTGGCGGGCCGGGGCACCGTGTGCGTGGCCACCCGGGCCGACGGCCCCCGCGTCTATCTGGAGGTGTCCGACGACGGCGTCGGCATCGCGTCGGCCGTGCGCGATCGCGTCTTCGACCCCTTCTTCACGTCCAAGCCGCCCGGCAAGGGCACCGGGCTCGGCCTGTTCATCGCCGCGGGCATCGCCCGCAAGCACGGGGGGGAGCTCCAGGTGGACAGCGAGCCGGGACGAGGCTCCCGCTTCACCCTCACGCTTCCCGCGTTCACGCCCTAGGAGACCCCATGGAGAGTCCAGCGCCTTCCGACCTGCGCCACCGCATCCTGGTGGCGGACGACGAGGCCGACATCACGACCGTGCTTGGCGACATCCTGGCCGAGCAGGGCTACGCCGTGACCACCGCCGAGAACGGTGCCGAAGCGTGGGAAAGAGCCCGGGGGGAGCCCTTCGACGCCATCATCACCGATCTCAAGATGCCCCGCATGGGAGGCCTGGAGCTCCTGCGCCGCGTGAAGGAAACGGGGTGTCCTTCGGTGGTCATCATCATGACGGGCTTCGCCACGGTGGAGACCGCCATCGAGGCCCTCAAGATCGGGGCCTACGACTACATCCTCAAGCCCTTCAAGGTAAGCGAGCTCCTCCAGGTGGTGGAGCGGGCGCTGGAGAAGGTGCGCCTCGAGGCGGAGAACCTCCAGTTGAAGGAGCAGATCTCGCTCCTGCGACTGAGCGAGGCGGTGGCGTCGAGCCTGTCCCTCGACGAGGTCCTGGGCATCGTGGTCGAAGCAGCCCTCAAGGAGGTCAACGCCGACGGGGTCGAGCTCCTCTTCCGCCCGCCGGGGTCTCCCGACTTCAGCCGCAGGCTCTCCCTGGGCCCCGAGGGCGCCATGCCACCCGTGCTCGCCGACGTGCGCCGGCTCGAGGCCCTTCTCGACGGCTCGCCCCACCTTCAGTTCCAGGGGAACGAGCTCTCGGCGCTCCTGACCGCAACCGTTTCCGACCGGGTGCGCACCCTGCTGAGCGTTCCCCTCAAACGGGGCGGTCAGGTGCTGGGGGTCCTCAACGCGTACTCCCACAAGGTGCGCAAGGCCTTCCTGCCCCGGGAGGAGAAGGCCCTGATGGTCCTGGGAGATCGGGCCGCCACCAGCCTGGAGAACGCGCTGCTCTTCGCCGACCTGAAGAACACCTTTGCCGACACCATCCAGAGCCTGGCCCTGGCCCTGGAGACCAAGGACGCCTACACCCACGGCCACTCGGCCAACGTCACCCGGCTGTGCGGGGCCATGGCCCGCAGGATGGGCCTCGACGGCGCGTCCTGTGCCACCCTCCACAAGGCTGGGGTCCTCCACGACATCGGCAAGATCGGGATCTCGAGCGCCATCCTCAACAAGCCGGGCCGGCTCACCCCCGAGGAGTACGAGATCATCAAGTCCCATCCGCGCATGGGCAAGCGGATCCTGGAGCCGATCAAGTTCCTCGAGGACGTGGTGCCCATCGTGTACCACCACCACGAGCGATGGGACGGCGGCGGCTACCCCGAGGGCCTCTCTGGGGACAAAATTCCCCTGGGCTCCCGGGTCATGCTCGTGGCCGACACCTACGACGCCATGACCTCCAACCGCTCCTACCGCACGGGGATCTCCCACGAGGGCGCCCTGGGCGAGCTCAGGCGGTGTGCGGGAACCCAGTTCGATCCCCAGTGCGTCGCGGCCTTCCTGGAGGCCTACGAGAACCCGCCGGAGCCCGAGTGACCCCCGGTTTCTGGCGGCTGCTCGCCTCGGGCTTCGGCGCGGGCCGGGCTCCGGTGGCCCCGGGGACCGCCGGAACCCTGGTTGCCGTGCCCTTCGCGTGGGGGCTGGCGCAGTTGCCCCCCGTCCTCCACCTGCTCCTCCTCGGCCTGGCGGTGCCCGCCGCCGCCGCGGTCTGCGACCGGGCAGCCCGCCTCGACGGCAGCAAGGACCCGGGGTGGATCGTACTGGACGAAATGGTGGGTTTCTGGGTGGCGGTCGCCCTCCTGCCCCCCCGGCCGATGACGCTCGCGGCCGGATTTGCTTTGTTTCGCCTGTTTGATATAGTGAAGCCCCCTCCAGCCGGGTGGATCGACCGCAATCTTCCGGGAGGCTGGGGCATCCTCCTCGACGACGTGGCGGCGGGCCTGTGGACCCGTCTCGTGCTCGGGGTGCTCCTGTGGCTCTCCGGCCCCTGGGGGGGAGGCTAGCCCAAAATCCGGTCCCCGGCGGCAGACCCCATGGAGCGGCGAGCCGTGTGTGCGCGTCCGCCCTCGTGGTCCTCGAAGCTTCCAGAGGTTTTCGTGACCCTTCCCCCCGAGCAGCGCCTGGCCCGGGCCTTGAGCCGGGGAGGGGGCCCCCTGGCCCTGGCCGAGTCGTGCACCGGGGGCCTGGTGGCCCACCGGGTGACCGAGGTGGCGGGGGCGTCGGCCTACTTCGAGCGGGGGCTCGTGGTGTACTCGAACCGGGCCAAGACCGAGCTTCTGGGGGTACCCGAAGAGCTCCTGGCCGCCCACGGCGCCGTCTCCGAACCCTGCGCCCGAGCGATGCTCGCAGGGCTCTTTGCCCGGACGCCTGCCCGCCTGGCGGCGGCGGTGACCGGCGTCGCCGGTCCCGGCGGCGGCTCGGAGGAAAAGCCCGTGGGGACCGTGTGGGTGGCATGGGGACGGCCCGGGGCCGCCGCAGCACAGCTCCTTCGCCTGTCGGGAACCCGCAGCCAGATCAAGGCGGCGGCCGCCGAGGCCGTGCTGGAGCGCCTGGCCGCGGCGGCGGCCGTGGCCACGGCCATGGAGTGCCCCGCGTGAGCCGGGTACGCTGCTTCGTGGCGGCCGACCTCAGCCCCGAGGCGCGCGACGACCTGGGCAGGCTCCAGGGCCGGCTGCGGGCCCGGGGAGTGGAGTGCCGGTGGGTGACCCCAGCGGCCGTCCACCTCACCTTGAAGTTCCTGGGGGAGGTGGAGCCGGAGACCTTCGGGGCGCTGCGCGAGGCCCTGGAGCGCCCCCTGGGGCTCGGTGGGCCCCTGCAGCTGGCGGCGGCCGGCGTGGGCGCTTTCCCCTCGCCCCAGCGTGCCCGGGTGCTGTGGGCCGGGGTGGACGGGGACGTGGCTCCCCTGGCCCGGGCGGCTCTCGAGGTGGAGGCACGCGCGGAGCCCCTGGGGATAGCCCGGGAAGCCCGTCGGTTTCGCGCCCACCTGACGCTGGGGCGCGCCCGCGGCCCGAGCGGCATCCGGGGCGCGTCCGAAGCGCTGGAGGACGAGGCGCACTACCGGGGGCCGCCCTTCACGGTAGGGGCCCTGGTCCTCTACGAGAGCCGTTTGCGCCCCGGGGGGCCCGAGTACGTGCCCCAGGCAACCATTCCCCTTTAAGGCGAACACCACGGGCGGCGCCCACGCCCACCGACGGGAGGACACCCATGGCAGGGGACCGCGAGCAGGCAGTGCAGCTGGCCATCGGCCAGATCGAGAAGCAGTTCGGCAAGGGCGCCATCATGCGCCTGGGGGCGGGAGGGACGGTCAAGGACATCGAGGTCATCCCTTCGGGCTCCCTCTCCCTGGACATCGCGCTGGGCATCGGGGGTTACCCGAGGGGCCGGGTGATCGAGATCTTCGGCCCCGAGTCCTCCGGCAAGACCACCCTGGCGCTCCACGGCGTGGCCCAGGCCCAGAAGGCCGGGGGCATCGCCGCCTTCGTCGACGCCGAGCACGCCCTGGACGTCTCCTACGCGAAGAAGCTTGGGGTGAACGCCGAGGACCTCCTGGTCTCCCAGCCGGACACCGGCGAGCAGGCCCTGGAGATCACCGAGGTGCTGGTGCGCAGCGGCGCCGTCGACATCGTCGTGGTCGACTCGGTGGCGGCGCTTGTGCCCCGGGCCGAGATCGAAGGCGAGATGGGCGACAGCCACGTGGGGCTCCAGGCCCGACTCATGAGCCAGGCCCTGCGCAAGCTCACCGCCACCATCTCCAAGTCCCACACCCTGGTCATCTTCATCAACCAGATCCGGATGAAGATCGGGGTCATGTTCGGGAACCCCGAGACCACGACCGGCGGCAACGCCCTGAAGTTCTACTCCTCTCTCCGGCTCGACGTGCGCCGGGTGGGGGCCCTGAAGGAGGGGGACCAGTCCGTGGGCAACCGCACCCGGGTCACCGTGGTGAAGAACAAGGTCGCCCCCCCCTTTCGCAAGGCGGAGTTCGACATTCTCTACAACGAGGGCATCAGCGCGGTGGGCGACGTGCTCGACCTGGCGGTGGAGAAGGGCATCGTGGACAAGCGGGGCTCCTGGTACGTGTACGGCGAGACCCGCGTGGGCCAGGGCAGGGAGAACGCCCGAAACTTCCTCAAGGAGAACGCGGACATCCTGGCGGAGCTCGAAGGCAAGGTGCGGGCGGCTTGCGGCCTGGTGCGCCCGGAGGGCCAGGGCGCGCCCGCCCAGGCCTGAGCGCCGGGAATACGACCCGGGGGCTCGCCCCCCGTTCACCCGCCCGAGGGGACAAACTCATGGAGCTCAACGAGATCCTGAAGGCCGCATCCCTGGCCAAGGCCTCCGACATCCACTGCAAGGTGGGGCTGCCCCCGATCTTCCGGCGCGACAGCCAGCTCTATCCCTTCAAGGACGCCGGCCGGCTCACCGCGGAGTGGCTCACCGCCACGGCCCAGACGATGATGACCCCCTCCCAGTCCGAGACTTTCGGCCGCAACCACGAGGTCGACATGGGCTACGGGATCCCCGGCCTCGGGCGGTTCCGCGTCAACGTCTTCCGGCAGCGGGGCACCATCGGCATGGTGTTCCGGGTCATCCCCACCGAGATCAAGTCGATCCAGGACCTCAACCTTCCCAAGGT
Organism: Thermodesulfobacteriota bacterium; assembly: GCA_040756475.1. Lineage (NCBI taxonomy): Bacteria > Pseudomonadati > Thermodesulfobacteriota > Thermodesulfobacteriota bacterium. The sequence goes on along the minus strand of JBFLZB010000046.1, from coordinate 16,321 downwards.
GGTGGAGGAAATCGCCACGGAGCCCCGGGGGCTCCTGCTGGTCACCGGCACCACGGGCTCGGGCAAGTCCACGACTCTCGCGGCGATGATCGATTTCATCAACCAGCGCAAGACCCAGCACGTCATCACCGTGGAGGACCCCATCGAGTTCCTCCACCGGGACAAGAAGTCCATCATCAACCAGCGCGAGCTCGGGTTCGACACCCTGAGCTTCGCGGGCGCCTTGAAGAGCGCCCTGCGCCAGGACCCCGACGTCATCCTGGTGGGCGAGATGCGCGACTTCGAGACCATCGAGACCGCGCTCGTGGCGGCCGAGACCGGCCACCTGGTGCTCTCCACCCTCCACACGGTGGACGCCGCCGAGACCATCAACCGCATCATCTCGGTCTTTCCCCCCTACCAGCAAAAACAGGTACGCATGCAGCTGGCGAGCATCATCAAGGGCATCGTCTCCCAGCGCCTCGTGCCCCGGGCGGACGGCAAGGGCCGGGTACCCGCCGTGGAGGTCATGGTGGCCACGGCCCGCATCCGCGAGTGCGTAGAGGTACCGGAGAAGACCAAGGAGATCCGCACCGCCATCGCCGAGGGCTTCACCACCTACGGGATGCAGACCTTCGACCAGTCCCTCATGGGCCTGCTCAAGAAGAACCTCATCACGTACAAGGAGGCGCTGCGCCAGTCCTCCAACCCCGACGACTTCGCCCTGAAGATGTCGGGCATCAGCTCCACCAGCGACGCCCGGTACGCGGGGGCCGAAGATGCCGGGGGCGGCCCCGAGGTACAGCGGTTCTAGGGAGGCTTCGCCTCGGCTGTCAGCGGTCGGCTGTCCGCGCTCAGCCGCCCCCTTCGCACACCACCCCGGAAAGGACGTCCATGACGGGCAACGAGATCCGCAAGCGGTTTCTGGACTACTTCGCCTCGCGGGACCACCGGGTCCTGCCGAGCTCGCCCCTGATCCCCCAGAACGATCCCACGCTGCTCTTCACCAACGCGGGGATGGTGCAGTTCAAGGACGTCTTCACCGGCCAGGAGAAGCGCCCCCACGCCCGGGCGGCCACCTGCCAGAAGTGCCTGCGGGTCTCGGGAAAGCACAACGACCTGGAGAACGTGGGGCGCACCGCCCGGCACCACACCTTCTTCGAGATGCTCGGAAACTTCTCGTTTGGCGACTACTTCAAGCGCGACGCCATCCGCTTTGCCTGGGAGTTCCTCACGGGCGACCTGGGGTTGCCCGCCGACCGGCTCTGGGTGACGGTCTACGAGCAGGATGACGAGGCCGCCGCCCTGTGGCAAGCGGAGACCCCGGTGCCCGCGGCGCGCATCGTGCGCTGCGGGGAGAAGGACAACTTCTGGGCCATGGGCGACACGGGCCCCTGCGGACCGTGCAGCGAGATCCACTTCGACCACGGCCCCGGGCGCTACCCCTGCCCCGACCCGGAGCGGTGCAGCCCGGCGTGCGACTGCGACCGGTTCCTGGAGCTCTGGAACCTCGTCTTCATGCAGTTCGAGCGGTCGCCCGGCGGCACCATGACTCCCCTGCCCAAACCCAGCATCGACACCGGGGCGGGCCTGGAGCGCATTACCGCCGTGCTCCAGGGGGTCCACTCCAACTTCGACTCCGACCTCTTCCGGCCCCTCATCGACTTCACCGCCTCCCTGGGCAAGGTGCGCTACGGCGCCGACCCGGACTCCGACGTGAGCCTGCGGGTGGTGGCCGACCACATCCGGGCCGCGGTCTTCCTCATCGGCGACGGCGTGCTCCCCTCCAACGAAGGGCGCGGCTACGTGCTTCGCCGGATCATGCGCCGGGCCATGCGCCACGGGTGGCTCCTGGGGTTCCGGGAACCGTTCTTCCACAAGGTCTCCGGCGTGGTGGTGGACCTCATGGCGGGCAGCTACCCGGAGCTCGCCGACAAGCGGTCCTACGTGGCCAAGGTGATCCTCCACGAGGAGGAGCGGTTCGCCCGCACCCTCGATCGGGGCCTCGAGCTCCTGGAAGACGCCGTGGCGGAGCTCCCGGACGCGGGAGAGCGGGTGCTGCCCGGCTCGGTGGTCTTTCGCCTCTACGACACCTTCGGCTTCCCCGTGGACCTCACCGCCGACATCGTGCGGGACCGGGGCATCCGCCTCGACGAGGAGGGCTTCGAGGCCGAGATGGATGCCCAGCGGGAGAAGGCCCGCAAGGCCTGGAAGGGCTCCGGGGAGGAGGCCCTGGCGGCGGGGTACCGGGAGCTGCGGGAGGCCGGGGTGTCTTCGGCCTTTGCCGGCTACGAGACCCTGGAGACCCGAAGCCCCGTGCTGGCGCTCCTGGTGGGCGGCCACCGGGTGCCGGAGGCCCGGGAGGGGGAGGCCGTGGAGCTCGTGCTGGCCGAGACCCCCTTCTACGGCGAGAGCGGCGGCCAGGTGGGCGACCGGGGAAGCATCGCCGCAGACGGATTCCACGTCCTGGTGGACACGGCGGCGAGGCCCTTTCCCGACCTGATCCTCGCCCGGGGCACCGTCAGCAGGGGCACGGTACGCGAAGGGGACGAGGCCCTGGCCCGGGTCGAGTCGGGAGAGCGCTTTTCCACGGCGCAGAACCACTCGGCCACCCATCTGCTCCAGGCCGCGCTCAAGGACGTTCTCGGCGACCACGTCAAGCAGGCGGGGTCGCTCGTGGCCCCGGACCGGCTGCGCTTCGACTTCACCCACTTCGCTCCCCTGACCCGGGAGGAGCTCCGCGCCGTGGAGCGGCGGGTGAACGCCTGGGTCCAGTCCAACCACCCGGTGGCCGTGACGGAGGAGTCCTTCGACCAGGCGGTCTCCGGGGGCGTCACCGCGCTCTTCGGGGAGAAGTACGGCGACCGGGTGCGGGTGGTGCGCATGGGGGACGTCTCCGCGGAGCTCTGCGGCGGCACCCACGCCGGCCGCACGGGCGACGTGGGGCTCTTCAAGATCCTCTCCGAGACCGGGGTGGCGGCCGGGGTGCGCCGGATCGAGGCCGCCACCGGCGACCGGGCGGCGGCCTACGTGGAGGGGCTGGAAGACCGGCTGGGGGAGGTGGCCGAGCTCACCAAGGGCACCTTGGAGGACGCGCCGGAGCGGGTGCGCCGCCTCCTGGAGCGGGCCCGGGAGCTGGAGCGCGAGCTCACCTCGCTTCGGGGCCAGCTCGCCGGAGGCGCCGCCAGAGACATCCTGGCCTCGGCCCGGGAGGTCAAGGGCGTCAAGGTGCTGGCTGCCCGGGTTCCGGCCCAGGACCCCAAGGCCCTGCGGGAGTTCGCCGACGGCCTGCGCGACCGCCTCGGCTCCGGGGTGCTCGCCCTGGGAGCCGAGGCGGGCGGCAAGGCGCTCCTCCTGGTGGCCGTCACCAAGGACCTCGTGGGGTCCCTCAAGGCCGGCGAGCTCATCCGCCCCCTGGCCGAAGCCGTAGGGGGCAAGGGGGGCGGCCGCCCGGACCTGGCCCAGGCCGGCGGCACCGACCCGTCGCGGCTCGAGGCGGCCCTGGCGGCCTTTGTCACGGAGCTGGAAGCGCGCCTCTGAGCGCCGGCTCTCAGCGCCCGAGAGGGTTTCAGCCGCGCTACTCGCGCCCGCCGGGCCTTCCGGCGACGCGGTTGACCACCTGGGTAAACGAGATCAGCTTCTCGTCCCGGGCCAGGCCGGGGAACGCTTCGTTGTCGTAGACGTAGATGACCTTGACGTCCACCAGAAGCCTCTCGTGGGGCGCTCCGAACTCGAACTCGAGCACGCGGGTCTCCCCCGGTGCGATCCGGTTGTCCTTGAGCACCCGGGTGGCGTCGAGGAGGATGGCCTCGTCCGTGGTGAGCTCCACCCCCGCGTCGTCCGCAAACCTGCGGGAGATGTCGACCTTCTCGTTGTAGATGAGCCGGTTTGTGGCGCTGTAGGCGCTGAAGTCCACGATCACGCGACGCAGGGGATTGCCGGTGGGCACCGCGTGGCCTGCACCCGCGTTGGTGAGCCCGAGCTTTACCTTCATCCTGCCGTAGAGCTTGCTCTCCTCGAGGATCTCCAGGGCGAGCGCGTCCAGAAGCTGGGAGCGGGAGTGCCCCCCCGGGAAACTGTGCAGGTTGATCCGGCGCTTGGTCTTGCGATGCTGCTCGGAGACCGTGAATCCCGCCGCCAGGGGCATGTGGCACTCCTGGCAGTGGGCCTTGCCATCCCTCCCGTACGCCCCGTCCTTCCACTCGGAGTAGGTCGTGATGATGGGCAGCCCCTTGGCGTTCTTCATCTCGTGGCACACGCCGCAAAACTCGCTCTTCCCGAAGAGCTCCAGGTGCCGCGTCTCGTGAACCGGGGACTGGGTGTCCTTGAGGGACCCCCTCTTGAGCTTGCCCCACTTCACCTCGAAGGGCCGCTCGGGGTTGGCCGGGTCGAGGCCCTGGACGGAGTGGCAGAAGTCGCAGGTCACCCCGTCCTGCACCACCTCTGCCCCGAGGTCGAGCCGTGGGTCGTAGTGCATCGTGGGGGCGTGACAGCTCAAGCACTGGGCCCGAAGGGCCGGATCCTCCTGGATGCGCTTGGCCCGAAACGTGGCCAGAAAAGCGGGGTCCGTCATGGCCCGGGCGTGCATGGACTCGCGCCAGTGGGCATAGATGTCGATGTGGCACGCCCCGCACCGGTGGGCCGGATTGAAGCCCTCGGTGTCGAGCCGCAGCTTTGCGTAGTCGGGCTCGGCCTGCTCAGTGTCCTGGGCGCTCGCCGGCAACGGGAGCAGCAGGCATAGAAGCAGCGCAATGCAGATGATCCCTCGAGAGTACCTCATGGGGCAGACCTCCTCTGCAGGGGGTTCGGGGCATGGGCCGTGGGCCCGGGGCGGCGCTGCACCTGCCCGCCCCGCATGCCGGTTTCCCGGGACTTGGGCTCTAGGTGCGCCCTTCTTTCAGGAACGCCAGCAGATCCACGAACTCGTCACCGGAGAACATCGGCCAGGCAATTTGCTGCTCTTCCATCCGCTGGAGCATCTCCACCCCGTGCCGCCACATGAAGCGGGCCACCCGGATGGCCGAGGTCTCCCCCGCGAGGGCGCGCAGGTCCTGGGCCTCCGCGCCTTCGCCGTGGCACAGGCCGCAGCGCTTTTCCTCGAACACGGCGGCGCCCCGGGCCGGGTCGCCGGTCTCCTGGTAGAAGCGCATGGAGAAGAAGTAGGCGATCAGGTCCACCATTTGCTGGGGTTCCATGCCGGACCAGCGAAGCCCCGCCGACCTCGCCGCCTCGGCCATGGCCGGGGCGTGGTTCCACAGGGCTCCGGCCATCTGCCCCACGGTGCGCGGGTTGCGGGCCAGGTCCCGAAGTTGCGGCGTCCCCGGCGAGCGGCTCCCCTCGTGGCACGCGGCACAGCCCGCCTCTTCGAACGCCTTGCGGCCCCGCCCCTCGTCCCCGGGCTCCAGGTAGGAGCGCTCCCCGCCGGGGGAGACACTGCGCACGTAGGCGATCAGGTCGACCATCTCGTTGTCTTCGAAGGTGGGCCACGCCACCCCCTGCCGCCGCATCTCGCGGTACATCTCCGGGGCGTGGTTCCAGAGCTTCCCCGCCCACACCACCGGGTTGACCTCCGCACCCAGGGTGCGGAAGTCGGGGCCCCGGCTGGGCTCCCCCGGCTCGGTCGCGTGGCACGAGACACACTTCTTGCGGTGGGCGAGGGCTTCCCCCGCCACGGGGTTGCCGGGCTCGTCCATGAAGCGCACGAAGTACAGGAAGAGGAAGAGGGACTGCATCTCCTCCTCGGAAATCTCCCCCACGGGGATGCCCCGCGAGATCATGCGGCTCCACATGTCGGGCGCGTGGTTCCACATGACCCCCGCCAACTGGGCCGCCGAGAGGAACTCGGTGGCAATGCGCCCCAGGTCGGGGCCCAGGGCCTGCCCTTCCCCCCACACCGCGTGGCACGCGGTGCACTGCTTCTCGTTGAACACCCTCCAGCCCTGCCGAAGCCGCTCGAGATCGAGTCCCGGCTCCTGCGCGGAGAAGGCGGGCACCGCGAGGGCGCCAAGTACAAGCCCGACGGCGAGGCTCAACGCTGCGAAACGGGTTCGTCCCATGGTGCGCTCTCCACCCTCCCGGGGCCTCGGTGACCGTTTCTCGTGCCGTTCCAACAGTCTGTCCCCACGAGGCGTCGCCTCAGGCCGCCGGGGCGTGTCTCCAGCCCGCAGGGGCGACGTGTGGTTCCAGATCCCCGGTCCTCCACGATCGCTACCCTTCCGCCGGCCCGTCGGCCGGGAGCCGCCCCTCGCCGGGCAACGCCGCCTTCACCCGGTCGTGCACCTCTTGGAGGGCGCAGTCGCGCCCCTCCCGCACCTCCCAGATGGCGACGATCGGGAAGACCTTCGTGAACAGGGTGTAGAGGAGCACGAAGGCGGCGAGGCAGCCGACCGTGATGCTCCACTCGACCCACGTGCCGTAGTAGGTTCCGGTCCCGTACGGCATACGGGGGTTGGCCAGGGTGGGGACCACGATGAGGAAGCGCTCGAGCCACATGCCGATGTTGACCGAGATCGACGCGATGACCGTGCCGGTGATGGTCCGAAAACGCGCAGGCGCGAGGCAGATCATCGGGATGACGAAGCAGGTGACCACCATGGTCCAGAACTGCGGCGCGTAGGGGCCCGAGACCTTGGACCACCAGACGGCCATGTGGGTGGGCTCGGCCCCGTACCAGGTGGTGAGGAACTCGGCGAAGGTGAAGTAGAACCACAGGAGCGTCATGACCAGCAAGAGGATGCCCAGGTAGTTGAAGTGGATGGGCTTGAGGTATTCCTCCAGACGGTAGGCCTTGCGCAGGGTCGCCATGGCCACGATGAGGGCGGCGATGCCGGAGAAGATCGCCCCGGCCACGAAGTACGGGCCGAAGATGGCGCTGTGCCACATGGGCTGCACGGTCATGGCGAAGACAAAGGAGACCACCGTGTGCACCGAGACCGCGATGGGGAGGATGAGCACCGCCATGATCCCGATGAGGCGCTCCAAGAGGTGCTTCTGCCGCGCCGTGCCCGTGTACCCCAGGGCCAGAATCCGGTAGAACCAGTGCCACGCGCCCCGCACCCGGTCGCGCAGCAGCGCCGCGTCGGGAATCAGGGGCAGGTAAAGGTAGATGAGACTGCCGGTGAGATACGTGGTGATGCTCGTCACGTCCCACAGCAGGGGAGACTCGAACCGCGCGTGCTTCACCACGTTGAGCATGCGGTCGGGCCGGCCCAGGTCGATGAGGATGCTCCCCACGCCGAAGAAGAGCACCATCACGGTGATGACCTCGGCGCTGCGGGTGATGGGGCGGCGCCACTCCGCGTGGGAGATGCGCAGGATGGCCGAGATGAGCGTGCCCGCGTGGCTGATCCCCACGAAGAAGACGAAGTTGGTGATGTAGATGCCCCAGTACACGGGCTTGTTGAGCCCCGTCACCCCGAGGCCGTACCGGTACTGGTAGAGGTAGGCGTAGACGCCCAGGCCCGTCAGGGCCAGGAGCACCGCCACGGTGAGGTAGAAGCCCCGCCCGGTCTCCAGCACGGGCCGGAAGAGGACCTCGTCGAGCCCTTCGTCGGAGGTCCGGGCGCGGGCTCCCCCGGGTTCGAGGCCGGGGACGTCGGGTGCGTGCCTCGAGCTCACGTCACTCCCCTTCCTTCAGGTAGATGACCTTGGGCTCGGTGCCCAGGTCTTCGAGCAGCTTGAGGGCCCGGGAACTGCGGGAGAGCACCGCCACCTCGCTCCCAGGGTCGTCGAGATCGCCGAAGAAGATCGCCCGGGTAGGGCAGATCTCGGCACACGCCGGCTGGTACTCCTCGGGCTGCATGGCGCGGTTTTCCATGCGGGCCTGCTCCCGGGCCCGGACGAGCCGGTGGTGACAAAAGGTGCACTTCTCCACCACCCCCTTGGGCCGCACCGACACCTCGTCGTTCAAGGCGTGGGCCATCTCGCCCGGCCAGGAGGGCTCGTACCAGTTGAAGTAGCGGACCGTGTAGGGGCAGGCCGCGGTGCAGTACCGGCACCCGATGCACCGGGCGTGGATCTGCGCCACGATCCCGTCGGGGTTGCGGTTGGTCGCGTTCACGGGGCACACCTTGATGCACGGCGGGTGATCGCAGTGCAGGCACGGCCGCGGCAGGGTGTGGGTGCGCAGGTTCGGGTACTCCCCCTCGCCCACCGTGAGCATCTCCATCCAGTGGATCACCCGGCCCATGGCCGCCTGCTCCGGCCCCGCGAACCCCACGTTGTTCTCCTGCATGCACCCCACCACGCACGCCCGGCAGGCCGTGCACCGGTCCAGGTCGATCACCATGCCCCATCTCGGCATCGCCGCCTCCTCAGAGCGCCCTGGCAGCCTTCGTGCTCACGTCGAGCCCGTCCAGGCAGGGCCGCCGCCCGGGCTCACGCCCGCTCCACCCGTACCCGCGTCGCCTGCCAGTCGGGCGTGCCGGCGCTCGGGTCGAACACCTCGGACACAACCCGGGCCGGGGTAACGCCGATGCCCCGCATCCACCGTCCGCCGTGGGCATGGCCCAGGCCGAAGGGAATGCGCACCGTCCCCGGCTGCACCCCCTGGTCGAACCGGCACCGCAGCCGCACCCGCCCCTTGGGCGACGCCACCCACACGCCGGCTCGGTTCGTGAGGTGCAGGCGCTCGGCGTCCTCCGGGTGGATATCGAGCCAGGTCTCCCAGTGCTCCCGCTCCCGCTCCCCCGAGATCTCTTGCAGCCAAGGCTGGTTGGGGCTCTCCACCTGGGAGAGGTGTGGGTAGGCGTACACCAGGAGCGCAAAGGGGTACTCCTCGCTCGGGGCGCCGTCTGCGGCGGGTTCGGGGTGGTGCGGAAGGAGCCGGGCGGCGTCCTCCCTCCCCAGGGCCCCCTCCCCCCGTAGCCGGCCCAGGCCGTCCCGAAGGGCGCGGGAAGAGAGCTCGAACCGGCCCGAGGGGGTCTGAAGGGACCGGTCCCACTCCCCGTGAAAGTAGATCGGGTCCCACCATCCCCCGGCGCCGAGACAGTGCTCCCAGAACTGCGCATCCTCCTCCTGCGGCCGCGCCCGCCACCCCATCCGCTCCAGGAGCCGGGTCCAGACCTCCTCGTAGGGCCGGCCGAAGAGGTCTCCGGCCTGCAGGCCGTTGATCCGCCCGAGATACGCAAACGCCGCGTCCTGGAACCGGGCCCAGGGGAGGCTCTCGGCCATGGGACCGCCGCACAGCCGCCCGAGGGCGAGGAGCACGTCTCCGGCGTGGCGGGTGTCGTGGCGAGGCGCAACCACGGGCTCCGACAGGTTGAAGAACGGATGCCCCCCGTCGGTGTAGTTCACCCCGGCGTACCAGCTTTCCAGGGCGTGGCTCTCGGGCAGCACGAGATCGCACCAGGCCGTGGTGTCGCTGTGGAACGAGGCGATGCAGGCGCAGAAGGGGACCTTGCGGAGAAGGTCGCGAAACGCCCCCCCGTTGAGCTGGTCGAAGACGGGGTTCGCCCGGTAGACCAGCACGGCTTCCAGGGGGTAGGGAGACCCCGCCAGCGCCCGCCCGGGGAAGGACCACGGCGCCGCCGCCGGCAGGGGAAACCCCGAGTGCTCGGGCGAAATCAGAGCCCCTCGATCCAGCCCGCGTCGGCTCACGGCGTCGGCCGCCACGGGTCCCGGCAGGTCCTCGGGCAGGGTCCGGGGCACCAGGACTCCTCCCGGTGCGTCGATGTTTCCCACCAGCGCGTTGAGGCTGTGCACCGCCATCTGCACCGGCAGGGGCTGGGACGCCACCCCCGCCTGGTCCTGCCACAGGGCCAGGGGAGCCCGGGCCATGGCGAACTCCCGGGCCAGGGTCACGAGACGCTCCACCGGTACCCCGGAGAGCTCGGCCACCCGGGCAGGCCGGTAGTGCTCGCGGACGTGGCGGTGGAAGCCGGGGAACTCCTCCCCGGCCTCGGACCAGTCGCCGAACCCGTCACAGCGGTGCCGCACGAAGGCGTGGTCGTAGAGTCCCTCCTGGAGCAGCACGTGGGCGATGCCCAGGGCCACCGCCCCCTCCGTGCCGGGCCGGATCGGAACCCACAGATCGGCCTTGGAGGCTGTGAGATCCCTCGCGGGGGAGAAGTGGACGAACCTCCCCCGGGGCCTGCCCCGGGTTGCCCGGAAGTCCGCGAAGCCCTGCCAGGTCTGGATGGGGCTTCGCGAGGAGTCGAGGAAGGGCGTATTGAAGGAGAGGAGATAGGACGCGTTGCGGAGATCGAAGACCACCGGGCCGCGCACCCCCTGCATGGCCGCCGCGGCCGTGGCGCCGCCGGAGGCCGGGTACCGGCTGAGGTCGACGAGGTTCGGGGTGCCGAACCCACGGCAGAACCGGCTGGCCAGCGCCCCCTCGAGCCCTCCGAGCTGGTCCGCCAGCAGGGCGAATCCCTCGGGCCTTCCCGTCGCCCGTAGCGCGGTGAGCTTCTCGGCCACCAGGGCGAGCGCTTCGTCCCAGCCGATGGGCTCCCAGCGGTCCTCACCCCGCTCCCCCGCCCGCCGCAGGGGCCCGGGGATCCGGTCGGGATTGTACAGCAGTTGGGTCGCCGAGACCCCCCGGGCGCACAGGGTGCCCCGGTTGGTCGGGTGGAGGGGATTGCCCCGCAGCTTCTTTACCCGTCCCCCAACCACCTCGGCGAGCACCCCGCATCCCTGGGGGCACTGGCGGCAGACCGAGAGAAAGTGGCTGGCGAGGCGCGGGTCGGAGGGAGCTCGGATCGACTCCTGGGCCAGCGCCCTCCAGGGCAGCAGCGGGACCATCCACGCGCCCAGTGTTCCGGCGCCGGCTACCTTGAGAAAACCTCGGCGCGTCGTCTCCATCGGTGTGCTCCCGCGCTCTACACGTGGCATGCGAGGCAGTCGTTGCTGGCCCCGCGGCGCCGGTGGCAGTCCATGCAGAAGTCCATGGTGAGGGCCCGCAGGGGGCGCGCCGGAGGCCGGGTCGTGGCGGCGACGGGGCCGTGGCACTCGGCGCAGTCGATTCCTCCGGCTACCACGTGCCGGCGGTGGGAGGAGTAGACGTGGTCCGGCACCTCGTAGAGCCGCTTCCAGACCAGCGTCTCGCCCCGAGCCGCCAGCTCCCGAATCTTTTCCTCCTCGGCGGAGTCGGTCACCGCCGTCTCGTGACACTCCAGGCAGCGCTCCAGGGACGGCAGGCCCGCGAAGGTCTGGGTGAGGACGTAAACGTGGCACTCCACGCACTCGAGCCCGTTGCCCTCGACGTGGAGCCGGTGGTTGAACGCGATGGGCTGGGTGACCGCCCTGCGAAAGACCAGGGAGTGGGCCGGCCAGGCGCCGAGCGTGGCCACAAGGAAGATCGCGAGGGTCCGCTGCATCATCGGCCCCTTTCCCAGGATGGCCGCTCCGGGCCGCGGAGGCCCGGAACAGGGGAGAGCGTCGTTGCGGGAGAATCGGCCCCTTGGCGGCACGCCGGCGCTGGAGTCGTGGCGTGGCGCCGGATCAATTGTCGACTCTGCGACTCGTGCTTCGCCCGGCAGATTGGCTCCCCTTGGCGATTGTTTACGGAGGATAACAAACGAACGGGGTGTGTCCAGGACGTGCGCGTAATTTTCTTTCAGCACCTTACGCCGAGCCACCTCTCGCCTCGGCGGCCAAAGGAAGCCATCCCGCCGGGGGCAATGAGCCGCACGCCTCCTGCGCCCCTCCGGGTGGCGACACACGCCATCGGTGGCCCGGGCAAGCCAATCAGTTGACGGCACTCCGGTTTCCGCTACGCTGGGACCGTCGCGGCGCCCCCTCTGCTGGCGGGCCGTGGCTCGTGCCCCCTCCCGGCACCCCCAACAACGGGCAACGGACAATCGACAACTCATCACCCAAGGAGGACGCCATGCTCGACTTCTTTCGCAAGGCCGCCCTGGCCGGAATCGGAGCCCTCACCCTCACCGAGGAGAGGGCCAGAAAGCTCGTGGAGGAGCTGGTGGAGCAGGGCCGTGTGAGCCGCGACGAGGGCGAAGCCCTCATCCACGACATGATGGCAAAGGCCGACACCTCGCGGACGGAATGGGAAGGCCGCCTGCGGGAAATGGTCCAGGAGGTCTTCCGCAAGATGGACCTGGTGCCCCGAAAAGACCTCCAGGTCCTAGAGGAGCAACTGCGCCTCCTCGAGAAGCGGGTGGCCGAGCTGGAGCACCGGGAGCGCGACCTCGAAGAGCAGGTCACGCCCCGGGAGTAGCCGTGCGCCGGCGGCGTATTCGGGAGAAAGGGACAGTTCGCGGTGAACTCCGCGCTGCGGTGCCGCCGGGGCACTGGCACACCGGCGGGCAGCTCGCGGCGGCGGGGGAGGTCTCGCGAGGCGCTGCCGGGGGCATCGCCGGCCTGGACGCGCCCGTCAAGACGAGGGGGCAGGGCTACTTCCTGATCGTTTCTCCTGGGTTTGGTTCACGCGAGTACCAGAACCCGGGCGGGGAAACGGTCCCCTCTCCCCCGGCCAAGTTTCCTTGGCCCAAGACCCTGGCCGAGCAGGCCCAGGCCGTGCGCGCCTCCCTGGCCGCGGCGGCGGCCCCTGCCACCCCCGAGGCGCTGGCCCGCACCTTCCAGGGCGCCGTTACGACCGCGTGGCCGAGCTCCTCGATACCCTGGCCTCCCTGGGCCAGGCCCGGCGGCTCGAGGACGGGCGGTACGCGGGGTAGGTGGGCAGTTTGACCCGTGGCCGACAGACCGATACCTTGGGCGGAGCGCAGGACCCGGGACGAGCGAAGGAGCACCCCATGGAACCCGTTCCGCTGCAGAAGGCCCAGCGACAACTGCCCACGTTGATCCGGGCGGCCTTGTTGGGGGAAGAGGTGGTCATCACATCGGAAGACTCCCGGGAAGTGCGGCTGGTGCCGGTGAAGCCGGTGGAACAAGCCCGCCGCTTCGGAAGTGCCAAGGGGCTCATCGAGATGAAGGAGGACTTTGACGAGCCGCTGGAAGACTTCCGCGAGTACGAGGAATGAAGCTCCTCCTCGACACCCACGCGTTCCTCTGGTTCCTCACGGGAGACCCCCGACTCTCCCAGGAAGCCCGAATCCGCGTCGCGCGAAGGGACCGGACGTTGCCCATTTGACCAATGGACTCCCGGCAGGGAGCCGTAGAGTCTGCCCTCTACGCCGTGGGAACGGTGTTCCGTGAGTTCGTGCCTACCTCTCGGGTTCCCGTCATCCCGCGAATCGAACCCGCCTCGGGCAAAGCGACCTCTTGGTAGCCGCGGCTACTGACGCGTTCTCCCTGGTCTCCTATTCTCCTTCCCATGGGTGGACCGGCGCTGCCCGGACCGCCGCGCCCCGGGCCACGTCTCTCCATCCCGGGGGGACGAACGCCCCGGGGAAACCGGAAGGAGGATGGAGATGGACGTGAAGACCGAGCTCAGGAAGCAGATCGTAGGCGCCCTGGCGGGGGCGCGCTTTCCGATCGGAAGCCCGCAAGAGCTTCTCTCGGCCTTCCCCAACGGGGCCGACACCACCTGCCAGTGGGGCGAAGTCAGGCTTCGTGCGGGCGACGCGGGCACGGTGCTCACGCCGGCCGATTTTCCTTTTCGCAGCGCCGAGGCCGTGGCGGACACCATCCTCTCCCGCGCCCTCCGGTAACCGCTCTTCCCGCCGGGCCGCGCGCCCGGGCGTCAGGGAGCGACGTCATGGAACTTGTGGGCTGCGGCATCTTTCGAACCGAGGTCGAGGCCATGCGCGACGGATCGGAAGGGGCCGCCGTCTGGCTCTCGCCGGGCCTCCATGTGGAGGATTCACGACTCGAAGCGGCGCTGCGAGGCGCCCTCGAAGGGCGATGCGGCGTGGCGTGTCTCTTCGGCGCCCGGTGCCACCCCGATCTCGGCGGGCTGGTGGAGGGGATCGGAGCGCACCTGCCCGGCAAGGACTGTATCTCGGCGTTTCTCGGGGACGAGGAACGCCGGCTCCTGGAGTCGAGGAAGGCCTTTGTCATGACGCCCGGGTGGCTGCGGCACTGGCGGGAGATCTTCGTCGAGGGGCTGCATTGGGACGAGGCGGACGCGCGCCAGAATTTCGGGTTCTACGAGACCATCGCGCTTCTCGACTTTGGACTGGAGCCGATCGACGAGCTTGCCGTCCTGGAGTTCTTCGAGTACACGGGAAAGCCCGTCGAGATCTTGCCGGCCACCCTCAGCCGCTTCCGAACCCAACTCGACGAGCTCCTGGAACGCGCCTCCCAGCGCGTTGCCTGACACCTGACCGGCTGGAGGCTCCATGGGCGGCTGCGTCTGCGAGACCATGGCGGGAGCCGGGGCCGCCCTCCACCCCCGCTGCTTCGGGGAGGTGTGGCTCTTCGACGGCGCGCCGCCCGAGGCGTGGGAGTCTATCGCGGGGGAGCTCGTACGACGCAAATTTCAGCCGGGCGAGCTCCTTTTCCGCCAGGGGGAGCCGGCCGAGAGCATGTACCTCCTCAAGATGGGCTCGGTGAAGCTCTGGAAGGTCGCGGAGGACGGCCGCGAGCTCATCCTCGACCTCCGGAGCGCGGGAGACCTCCTGGGCGAAAGTGTGTTCATCGAAAAGGGGCAGTACCCCGTGAGTGCCACCTGCCTCGGCCCCACCCTCACCTGCGGCCTGAGCCGCACGCTCTTCGAGCGGCTGGTGGTAGACCATCCCCAGGTCGGGCTCGCGGTGATCCGCAATCTCTCGGGGCGCATCGACTACCTGACGGGGAAGCTCGGCGCCCTCTCCGAGCCGGCGCTCGAAGACCGGCTCTACCAGGTGCTGAACATGGTGGCCCGCCAGGTGGGCTCGCGGGTGCCCGGCGGGTGGGATCTGGCGTTCCCTCTCACCCACGAGGAGATCGGGTTCCTCGTGGGTGCGCACCGGGTGAGCATCACCCGGGCGCTCAGGAAGCTCAAGGACAGCGGGAGGGTGCGCTCCCGCGGCAGGTACCTCTTCGTGGCGGACGGGCAGGAGGCCGGCTGACGGGCACCCCGCCGGAAAGGGAGACGACGGTGAAGATCCTGGGAATCGTGGGAAGCTCGCGCAGGGAACAGGAGTCGGGCGTGTACGTCCTGGTGAGGACGGCGCTGGAGGCCACGGGGTTCGACCACGAGCTCGTGCACCTGCGGGGCAAGTCCATCGGCGGGTGCATCGCCTGCCTGGGCTGCGTCGCGGACAACGTGTGCAAGGTCCAGGACGACCTGGCCCCCCTGCGGGAGAAGATCGTCGCGGCCGACGCCTACGTGGTCGGCTCCCCAAACTACTACACGGGGCTCAACGCCCTGACCCACGCCTTCCTGGAGCGGTGGTACCAATTCCGCCACCAGGAGGGAGACGCCCTGTGGGGCAAGCTCGGCGTCGCGGTCGGGGTAGGCGGGTCTTCGGGGGCCCCCTGCACCGCCGAGATCGAGAAATTCTTCCTCTACAACTTTGTCGAGACCGTGGCGAAAGCGGACGGCCAGGGCGCTGCCTCTTGTTTCTCCTGCGGGTACGGGGAGACCTGCGGCGTGGGCGTGCCGCGGCTCCTTTTCGGCGAGGGCGTGAAGATCACGGAGGAGATGATTCCCCGGGTGACCAAAAAGCCCGAGGTGATGAAGGCCGCGGCCGCCGCCGGCCGGGAGCTGGGCCGCCGGCTTCGGGAGGGCCACGACCGAAGGGAAGTGACGGCGCGGATGCAGGCCGTTCTGATGGCGAAATTCAGGGAATCGACGTAGGGGCTCTACTGCGCGGGGCAGGGGTAGGGACGGCTCGCCGAGCCGTCCGCAGGGCTCCGGCGCTCTCGGCGAGAGCGCCCTACCGAACCGCATCCGCGCCCTGGCCGAGCGGCTCGATGCTCATCGCAAGCGCCAGCGGGCGCTCCACCCCAAGCTCGCCCTCACCGGCATGTACAACGTGCTCGCCAAGCTGCGCTCGGGCGAGCCCCTGACTTCGGCCGAGCGCACGATCCACGAGCAGGGGCTGGTATCGGTGCTGCGCGAGCTCCACGACGAGCTCGACGCGGCGGTGTTCGAGGCCTACGGCTGGCCGGCGACGCTTGCGGACGAGGAGGTCCTGGAGCGCCTGGTGGCGCTCAACGCCGAGCGGGCGGAGGAGGAGAAGCGGGGGCTGGTGCGGTGGCTCAGGCCCGAGTACCAGAACCCGGGCGGGGAAACGGTCCCCTCTCCCCTGGCGGGAGAGGGTCAGGGTAACGGGGCAGCCGCGGCAGCTCTCCCTGAGGCCTTCTCACCCCAGCCCTCTCCCCCGGCCAAACTCCCCTGGCCCAAGACCCTGTCCGAGCAGGCCTAGGCCGTGCGCGCCGCCCTGGCCGCGGCTGTGGCCCCCGCCACCCCCGAGGCGCTGGCCCGCACCTTCCAGGGCGCCCGCTCCGACCGCGTGTCCGACCTCCTGGAGACCCTGGCCTCCCTGGGCCAGGCCCGGCG
>JBFLZB010000045.1 GCA_040756475.1 Thermodesulfobacteriota bacterium | reverse complement strand
CATCAATACCAACCAATCGAGGCACCCAGATGACGAAGCGCTTAGTGAACCCGGCGAGTCTTTACGATGGAAGCTCTATCGGTTTGTCGCATGCCATAATCGATGAAGAAAGCGGTCTACTATTTATTTCTGGCCAGGTTGCTTGGGACCTTGAGCAACTGGTCACCGACAACACTGTTGCGGGCCAGTTCAGGCTCGCCCTCGAGAACCTGAGAACGGTTCTTGCCGAAGCCAGTTCCAGTGTAGACGACCTGCTGCACCTGCGAATCTATGTCCGCGGAGAGCTTGAGGAGCATATGGAAGCCCTGGCGCCAATGCTGTCAGCATTCCTCGGAACTGCTCGCACAGCAATAACGGGAGTTGGTGTCTCATCTCTCGCTTCCAAAAGAACGCTTGTTGAAGTAGAGGCCGTTGCTAAACTGAGGCGACCATAAAGACCGAATTGCCGCCGCACAAGGAGGCGGGAGCTCCACTGAAATGCGCTTCATACTCAAGGCAGTTGGAATACAGAGGAAATTGATGCCTAACCACAGCATCGAGGCGGTATCGAGCACGCGCAGCGGCGGAATCGAGAGTTCGTCGAAGCGGCGATGGGGCGGGAGGTGGCGAACCCGCTCGACGAGGTGACCGGGTCGACGCTGCTGGGCACCCCCGGGTTCGTGGAGTGGGCGAAGGAGAAGTTTGTGAAGGAGAGGGGGGCGCACCGCGATCTTCCTGCGCTGAGACGGCTCTCGGATCGCCCGACGATCGAGGCGATCCGGCGGGCCGCGCAGGGCGCGCTTGGGGCAGAAGACCCGTGGGCGGCAAGGCGTCTGGCATTGTACCTGTGCCACCATTTGAGCGGGCAACGGCTGACGGAGATCGGCAAAGCGTTCGGGGTCGGGCCGTCGGCCGTGAGCCAAGCGAGCCGACGCGTGGCGGCGGAGATGACGAGCCGAGGCGGGATGGCGAGGGCGGCCGAGACCGTCCAGAGGGTGCTCGGAAAGTGAAGAGTGCAGGTCTGACACCCTTGGATTCCCCCTTGGATTCCCCCCCCTTGGATTCCCCATCGGGCGCCGCGGCGATGGGAGGGGCTCCCTTCGGCCGTCCGCCCCGCGTGGGGTCAGTCCTCCAGCAGGTCCGCCTCCGAGTTGATGGTGAGGAAGAGGTGCTTGCCCACCATGAAGCCCTCCTCGGTCTCCAGGTTGGTCCGGATGCCGAAGTCCTCGCGGTTGATCTGCGTCGTGGCCCGAAACCCATAGGTGGTGTACCGGCGATCGTCGTCCTGGAAGTGTGCGGGGCCGCCGTAGCGAACGTCCAGCAGTACCGGCTGGGTGACGCCGTGGATGGTGAGGTCGCCGCGCACCAGGCAGTGGTCCAGGCCGGCGACCTCGGCCCCGGTGCTGCGGAAGGTGATCTTCGGGTACCGGGCCACGTCCAGGTAGTTGTCGCTCCGGAGGTCCGCGTCGCGTCGGTCGATGCCGGTGGAGATGGACGCCGCGTCGATCTCCACCTCCACCGAGGACGCCGCCACGTCCCGCGGGTCGAAAAGGAGCGTGCCGGAGACCCGGTCGAAGCGGCCGGACACCCAGGTGACCATCATGTGGCGGACCTCGAAGGTGGCCGCGGTGTGGTCCGGGTCGAGGTTCCACTTCGCCATGGCCGTTCTCCCCTGTCTCTGGCTCGTTACCGAGGCGGTTCCCCCCGCGGAGGGCCCTCCCTCGCGGGTGACGGTGAGTGGAGGAAGCACTGGGGGTCGTCGGCCAGGTAGTTGCCGCACCCCCGGGCCAGGGTCACGGCGTAGGCCACGGCCCGGCACCCGCGGCACGCAGCCCAGCGCGCGCACGCCCCGCAGCGGCCCGAGTAGCGCCCCTTGTCCCGCAGAGCGGCGAGCACCGGCGATGTCGCCCAGACCTCCCGCAGGTCGTCGGTGCGGAGGTTCCCGATGGGGATCGGCAGGCGCCGGCACGGGTGCAGGGTGCCGTCGGGCAGGATGGTGATCCCGGACACCCCGGCCGCGCAGCCGCCCACCGCGGTGCACCCGGCGCCGTCGGTGCCGTCCAGATCGAGCTGGGTGGCCAGGGGGTCCCCGGTGCCGATCGCGAGCCCCGGGACCTCCAGCGAGCGCAGGTGCTCGTAGACCTCGCGGACGCGGCTGGCCGGGAGGAGCTCCCCCGCCAGCTCGGCGCCCCGGCCGTAGGGCACCAGCCGCGAAAAGCCGATGCGGGGTACCCCTGCGGCGCGGGCGATGGCGACCAGCTCGTCGACCCGGTCGGCGTTTCGCGCCGAGAGCGTGACGTTCAGATCCACGTGCACCCCGGCGCTCAGCAGGTGGGCCACACCCCGCAGCGCCCCGCGAAAGCTCTCTGGGCCGCGAACGGCGTCGTGGACCGCCTCCGGCCCCTCCAGGCTTACCTGGACTCCCGCCACCCCGAGCCCGGCCAGCCTGTGCGCCGCGTCCCCGTCGATCAGGGTTCCGTTGGACAGGAGATGGGTCGGGAACCCGGCGGCGCGTAGGTGGTCCAGGACGTCCCATAGCTCCGCGCGCAGCAGCGGCTCGCCGCCCGTGACCTGGAAGCTTGAGGTGAAGCAGATGCCGTAGGCCGCAGACCACGCCGCCGCTGCGTCCGCCACCTCGTCTACCACCCCGAGCAGCTCCGCCAGGGTCATCTCCCCGCCGCTGCGGCCCGCCTGGTAGCAGTGGAGGCAGCGCAGGTTGCACCGCTCGGTCAGGTGCCACTGGACGAAGAACTCCTGCTCGGCGGCAGGTTCGGGCGGGGCGTTGGGGGTGGCGGATGGACTCACGGTGCGTTCGCCTCGGCATCGCGGAGGTCATAGGTCTGCGGACCCGGGAGGCCAGATCTACTCGTCTCGTTGCCGGACCGGCAACCCTAGCTCTTTCAGCTCTTTCACTTGTGGCAGCGCTTGATCGGCGCCTGCTCGGATGCCTTCTTCAACCTTCGCCAGAGTGCGGCTTCTCGTTCCAGGATCTTGGGGTCAAGGACCTTGCGCATGTGCGGCCCTCCTCTGAGGCTAGGGTGGTTGAGCGCCCGGGTCCGCAGGCCTCGGTCGTCCGCCGATACCCGAGGAGTCAACCGCGGAAATCCCGGATGTCAAGTCGGCGATCCATCGGCAGACTCGATGGGCATGCTCTGGGAGAAGTGCCCCGGTTTGGCCAGGAGGGGAGGACGCTGTTTCGTTATTGCAGTACGCTTGACCGGGGGATGGTTCCGAGGTATGCGGTCCGGTCATGCCTCGACAGCCTCGCCTGGACGTGCCGGGCCTTTTTGCACCATGTGTTTGCCCGCGGGATCGAGCGCAGGGAGATCTTCCGGGACGATCGAGACCCACGAATCAACCAGGAGAAGCATGGGGTCGCGTTCGAGGAGGCGGCTACCGTCTTCCGAGATCCAAGGGCATTGAACATGTTCGATCCAGACCACAGCGAATCAGAAGACCGATGGATCACCCTCGGGATCTCCGGCTCTGGCCGGCTGCTGGTGGTCTGCCACACGTTCAGAGAGGAACCCGGCGAGTCCGTGACGATTCGCATCTACTCGGCGCGTCGGCCGACCTCCAAGGAGACTCGAAGCTATGAAGAGGGCTGAAATGAGAGAAGAGTACGATTTTTCAAAGGCACAAAGGGGCAAGTTCTACAGGCCCGACGCGAAGCTGAACCTGCCTGTGTACCTCGATGAGGAGGTTCAAGCCTTCGTCGAAGCCATAGCGGAGAAACGGAAGACCGATCTTTCCACCGTGGTCAACGAACTCCTTCGAGGCGACGTGCAGCTCGCGGACGCCATGAAGTAGGACTGCGGTGAACAACCGCGTGAACCAGGCGCGCGACACAACTGTTGTGCCTTAGCTTTCTTTGCGCGCACCGGTTACGCTCGCGTTGGCGGAGACCGAACCTACCCACACCGATGAGAAGAGTCTTCAATGGACATCCCACGAATATTCGACATCACTGAAAGTGCTCACCGCATCCACAACCCGATCACACCCGAAAAGCTCGCCACTCTCGGCGCGGCGCTGCGTCTGGAAGCGGGGGCCCGGGTGCTCGACCTGGGCAGCGGTTCGGGGGAGATGCTGTGCACCTGGGCCCGCGATCACGGCGTCGTCGGCACCGGGATCGACATGAGCAAACTGTTCACCGAGCAAGCGAGACGACGTGCTGAAGAACTCGGCGTCGCCCATCGAGTCAAGTTCATCCATGGCGATGCTGCGGGCTACGTGTCTGACGAGAAGGCCGGTGTGGCAGCCTGTGTCGGTGCCACCTGGATCGCCGGGGGAGTCGTCGGCACGATCGCGCTTCTGGCGCGGAGCCTGCGCGCCGGGGGGATCATCCTCATCGGCGAGCCCTACTGGCGGCAGTTGCCACCGACGGAAGATGTCGCCAAGGGGTGTCTTGCCCACGCAATCTCCGACTTTCTCCTGCTTCCGGAGCTTCTCGCGTCTTTCGGCCGCCTCGGCTACGACGTCGTCGAAATGGTTCTGGCTGACCAAGACGGCTGGGACCGGTACGAGGCGGCCAAATGGCTGACCATGCGCCGATGGCTTGAAGCCAATCCCGACGACGACCTCGCGAGAGATGTTCGAGCCAAGCTGACCTCGGAACCCGAGCGCTACACCGCCTACACGCGTGAGTACCTGGGCTGGGGTGTGTTTGCGCTGATGCCGCGGTGATGCGCTCAACGGAGTCTCCATGGCGAAGGCGCGTTGCCGCACGATCTGCTGGACGCCCATCTGGAACAAGAACCGAGAAGGCGTAGGACTGGAGCATCTGCTCTTGTCAGAGCGCTCCGGGGACAGCATCGTTCTCGCGTTCGACGAAGAGCACAAGCCCTTCCGGCTCACGTATCGGCTCGCCTGGGACGACTCGTGGCGGCTGCGCGATGCCGAGCTCGTGGTCGCGACGGAGCGCTGCAGCCGATCGCTGAGTCTGCGAACAGACGGTCTGGGCCACTGGGAACACCGTGATGGCCGGGCCGTCGCCGAGCTCGGCGGGTGTGTCGATATCGATATCTGGCCAACCCCCTTTACCAACACCTTCCCGATACGCCGCGAGCCGATGGCTGTCGGTGAGCGGCGGCAGTTCCGCATGGCTTGGATCTTCGCACCGGAACTGACGGTTCAGCCGCAAGCGCAGGCCTACACGCGACTGGCCGACCGGCTCTACCTCTTCGAGAACCTCGACGGCACTGCCTTCAGCGCGGAACTGCCTGTGGACGAAGACGGGATCGTGCTGGACTACCCCGGCCTGTTCCGACGGGTGAAGGGGGCGTTCGGGTGAGGGGCGGGATTGGGGGCATGGGAGCGCCGGGCGCACCCATGCCCGCCTCTGCAGCGACCCTCGTCCTCGCATGCCCCGGGCGCGGGAGGGAGGTGGCCTGCGCGTTTTTCCCTCCGGGGGCGCGGCGGGGCGAGGGGGCTATCCCGCCCAGGCCAGGGCCTGGCGGAAGAGGCCCAGGACGGAGCCGGGCAGCGTGCCCAGGAGGAGGATGGAGAGGCAGAAGGCGTAGCCCAGGCCCCGGCCGAGCCAGGTAAGGGGCACGCGGGCCTCGGGGG
Source organism: Thermodesulfobacteriota bacterium (assembly GCA_040756475.1). Lineage (NCBI taxonomy): Bacteria > Pseudomonadati > Thermodesulfobacteriota > Thermodesulfobacteriota bacterium. Next base: position 22,170 of record JBFLZB010000045.1, on the reverse strand, counting down.
GAGCGGCCTCTCCTTCTTCCGGGGGGCTGAAGGCCGCCTTCACCATCTTCAGGTAGTAGAAGACGCCGATGGCGGTGTTGAGGGCCGCGATGATGACCAGCGCGAGGTAGCCCTTTTCCAGGGCGGCGGCGAGCACGTAGAACTTGCCCATGAAGCCGGCGGTGGGGGGGATGCCCGCCAGGCCGAAGGCGCCCACGGCCAGGGTGAAGGCAAGGAGCGGCGCCCGCTTGTGGAGCCCCCTCAGGTGGTCCAGGGTCACGTTCTCTCCCGCCGGGGCCAGCGAGTAGATCACGTAGAAGAGGGCGAGGTTCATGAGGAGGTAGCCCCCCACGTAGAACATGGCGCCCGAGTACCCCGCGATGGTCCCGGTGAGGATGCCGGTCATCATGAAGCCGGCGTGGGAGATGGAGGAGAAGCCCAGCAGGCGCTTGAGATCGGTCTGCACCAGGGCCGCCAGGTTGCCGTAGGTCATGGAGAAGACGGCGAGCAGCACCAGGACCGCGAAGAAGCCACCGGTCTCGTCCCCTCCGAGCCCGGTGAGGCGGATCAGCACCGCCACCGCGCCGATCTTGGGCAGGGTGGCGATGACGCCCGCGGTCTCGTTGGCCGCGCCCTGGTAGATGTCGGGGGTCCAGAAGTGGAAGGGGAAGAGGGCGAGCTTGAAGAAGAAGCCCCCGAGCATCATGGTGAGGGCCATGATCCCGAGCGGGGAGCGCGCCAGCTCGGGGAAGACCAGCAGGAGCTCGTCCAGGTGGGTGGTCTGGGCCAGGCCGAAGACGTAGCTCATCCCAAACAGGCTCACCCCCGACGCGAGCGCCCCGAAGAGGACGTACTTGATGCCGGCCTCCACGTGGGTCGTGTGCTCCGAGCGGCGAAGCGGCACGAGGATGTACAGGGCGTAGGAGGAGAGCTCGAGGGCGATGTAGAGGGTCAGGAGCTCCACGCTGCTCACCAGCAGGGTGAGGCCGAGCACGCTAAGCGAGAGGAAGAAGTAATACTCCGGCTCGTGCTCGGCCTGCACCCCCCGCAACCCTTCCCCCAGGGCCACCGCTGCGAAGAACCCCAGGGCCACCATGAACTTCAGGGACTGGCTGAAGCCGTCCACCCGGTAGGTGCCGGAAAAGAGCTCGCCCCGGGCGTCGAAGAAGAAGGCGGCGGCGACCACCGCCAGGGCCGAGAGGGCCAGGGCCGCGCGCCGGGCCGTGCCGCGCCGGGGCTCGGCCAGGGTGAGGCCGAAGAGCACCAGGGCCGCCAGCGCCAGGTAGATCTCGTGTGCGAAGGCCATGGGGGTTCCTTAGCAGCGTGACGGGTGACGGGGGATGGGGGCCATCAGTGCTGCGCCTCCTCGGGGGCGGCGGGCGCCTCGTGAGCCGGTGCTTCACCGTGGGTCGCTTCCTGCCCTTCCCCGTGCCCCGTCGCCTCGTGGCCGGTACCGTGGTCCGCGGAGGGAAAGAGGGCGTTCCACAGGCCGGGGAGGCCGCCGGTGGGCAGGGCCCCGGGCTCGGCGTGGGCCTGGGTCACCACGTGGGCGATGCTCGCGTCCATGGCCCGCAGGAAGGGCTTGGGGTTCAGGCCGATCCAGAAGACGAAGACCGCGAGGAAGGCCAGCGTTCCGAACTCCCGCAGGTCCAGGTCCCAGAGATGACGGCCGCCTTGACCGTGAGCGCCGTGCGCCCCGTGGCCCGCGGGCTCGGGGGCGTGGGCCTTCGGGTGCCCCTTGCCCTTCTTCTTGGCTGGGGCGGCAGCGGCGTGCTCCTCTTCGTGCCCGTGGTGCCCGCTGACCCGGTCCCAGATGATCTTCTGGAGCAGCCGCAACATGTAGGTGGCGGCCAGCAGTGCCCCCGGGATGGCGAAGGCCGCCAGGAGCACGTTCTCCCGGAAGGCGCCGATGAGGACCAGGAGCTCGCCCACGAAGGAGTTGGTGCCCGGAAACGCCAGGGACGAGAGGCTGAAGATCCCCAGGAACGTCACGTACACCGGCATGAAGGACCCGATGGCCGAGTTGTCGGCGATCATGCGGCTGTGGGTGCGCTCGTAGAGGATGCCGACGCAGATGAACAGCGCGCCGGTGGTGATGCCGTGGTTCACCATCTGGAGGATGGCGCCCTCGATGCCCGGCTGGTTCACCAGGAAGATCCCCAGGGTCACGAAGCCCATGTGCCCCACGGAGGAGTAGGCGATGAGGCGCTTCATGTCGTTCTGGCCCAGGGCTACGAACCCGCCGTAGAGGATCGAGACGATGGAGGCCCACAGGAACACGGGCCCCAGGTACGCCGTGGCCAGCGGCGTGATGGGCAGGCAGAAGCGCAGGAACCCGTAGGTCCCCATCTTGAGGAGCACGCTGGCCAGGATGACGGAGCCGGCCGTGGGCGCCTCCACGTGGGCCGCGGGGAGCCACGTGTGGAAGGGGAACATGGGGACCTTGATGGCGAACGCCAGGGCGAACGCCAGGAACACCCAGAACTGGAAGGCAAACGTGTACCCCCGGGCCATGAGGTCCGGAATGGAGAAGGTGCCCCCCACCAGGTAGAGCGCGATGATCGCCACCAGGAGGAGCACGCTCCCCGCCAGGGTGTAGAGGAAGAACTTGACCGACGCGTACGCCTTGCGGGGGCCTCCCCAGACCGCGATCAGGAGGTACATGGGGATGAGCATGGCTTCCCAGAAGACGTAGAAGAGCACCAGGTCGAGGGCGCAGAAGACCCCCACCATGGCCGCCTCCATCACGAGGAGCGCGAAGAGGAACTCCTTCACCCGCACTTCGATGTACTTCCAGGAGCAGAGCACGCACAGCGGCATCACGAAGGTGGTGAGGAGCACCAGGAAGAGGCTGATGCCGTCCACCCCCAGGGCGTAGCGGATGTGGAGCGCCGGAATCCACTCGTGGAGCTCGGGGAACTGGAAGAGGTGCGTCCCCGTCTGGAAGGCGGTGTAGAGGGGGATCGAGACCAGGGCTTCGGCCACCGTGACGGCCACCGCCCACCCCTTGACGAGGCGGTCTCCCCGCAGGAAGAGGGCCACCACGGCCCCGGCCAGGGGCAGGAAGATGAGGAGGCTCAGGATGGGGAACCCCAAGCTGTGTGGCAGCGCGAACTCAGGTGTCATTGGCGACCCTTGAATACGATGGGTTCCACGGTTTCCTTCTCCGCCTGCATCAGAAGCTCACCACGACCGCCAGCACCGCAAACAGCGCCACCACCGCGGCCGCGATGTACTGCTGGAGTCGGCCGGTCTGGACGTGGCGGACCTTGTCTCCCATGCCCCACACCCCCGCGGCCAGGCCGTCCACCACCCCGTCGATGGCCTTCACGTCGAAGCGGGTCCACAGGTTGGCCGCCCCCAGCGCAAAGCGCATCCCCACGGTGCGGTACACCTCGCCCACCCAGTCGTTCACGGGGGAGAGGGGGTTGCGGAAGAACCGCACGACCTGGGCGGCACCCTTCCGGTAGAACCAGTCGAGATCCAGGTTGAGCTTCGCCTCCGGGGTGAGCTTCTTGCGCAGCAGGTAGAAGCCGAGCCCCGTGAACCCCAGGATCTGGAGGGTCTCGGAGAGGTGGTAGGCGGTGTAGGGGTGGTAGGTGGCCTCGAAGGGCAGGAGCCGATACAGGTAGTCCGGGTAGATGCCCAGGAAGAAGCAGAAGAACGAGGCGATCCCCATGGCGACGAGCATGTTCTTGGGCGGGTCCTTGCAGACCACGCCCTTGTCCTCTCCGAACCAGATGAAGTAGGGCAGCTTGATCCCGACCGAGAGGAACGTGCCTACCGAGGCCAAGAGCAGCATGAGCAGGAGCACGATGTGGTGGGCCTCGCCGGCTCCGGCCACGATCATGGACTTGGAGACGAAGCCGCTGGTGAGGGGAAACCCGGAGATGGAGATCCCGCCGATGACCGTCGCGACCATGGCCAGGGGCATGCGCTTGTAGAGCCCCCCGAGCTCCGAGAGTTTCGAGGTGCCCGCCATCTCGAGCACCGCGCCCACCCCCATGAAGAGGAGCGCCTTGTAGAGGATGTGGGCGTAGGCGTGGGCCACGGCGCCGTTGAGGGCGAGCGCCGTGCCGATGCCCACGCCGCACACCATGTAGCCCACCTGGCTCACGATGTGGTAGGCGAGGATGCGCCGGCCGTCGTTTTCGATGATGGCGTACCCGACCCCGTAGAGGGTCATGATCGCGCCCCCGATGGCCAGGACCTCGTAGCCCGGGAAGGCCCGGGCCAGCACGTAGACCGCGGTCTTGGTGGTAAACGCGCACATGAAGACGCCGCCCATCACGGTGGACTCGGGGTAGGCGTCGGGGAGCCAGGAGTGGAGCGGGGGCACGGCGGCGTTCAGCGCAAAGCCGATGAGGATCAGGTAGGCGGCGAGATTGGCGTTCTCGGGGGCGATGGGCCCGAAGGTGAGGTCGTGGGTGTGCATCCACCACAGGAAGATCCCCCCCATGAGGACGAGCCCCCCCACCACGTGGACCAGGAGGTAGCGGAACCCCGCCGCAAGCGACGCGGGCTTTCGCCGCAGCCACACCAGGAAGACCGACGAGAACGCCATGAGCTCCCAGAAGATGAAGAGCGTCAGGTAGTCGCCGGCCAGCGTCACCCCCACCGACCCCGCCACGTACAGGAAGCCCGCCACGTGCTGCCAGCGGTCCTCCACGTGCATCCCGTAGATGGACCCGATGATGGCCATGAGGGTGAAGACGTGGAGGAAGACGATGGCCAGCTGATCCACCTTCGCGAAGACCAGATCGAACCCCAGGTACGAGGCCCGGCCGTAGGTGCCCGGCTCCATCCAGTGGACGGACGCAAAGGCGAGCAGCGGGATGACCCACAGGGCCTTGCGGGCCTTGGGGAAGGCCGCCGCCAGGGCGGCTCCCAGGAGGAACAGGAGCACGGGGTGGACGATGCCCATGGCTCAGCCCTCCCCGTTGCCGTCGCGGTAGAAGCCCGGGGGCTTCATGAGCCAGAGGTGCCCGATCCCCTTCATGAACCGGGCCATGGCCCAGCACCCCACCAGGCCGAAGGCGGCCCAGAAGGCCCGGATCCGGTCGCCCACGAAGTGGGGCGCGTGGCGGGGGGCGTAGACGTCGTAGAGGACGAAGAGCCCGAGCGCCCCGAAGAACACGGCCCGCAGGAGCTGGGGCCGCTCCCGCAGCCAGTCGATCCAGCGCACGATCATCGGACGACCTCGATGAGCCGGAGGAAGAGATCCGGGTAGAAGCCGAAGAACACCGAGAGCACCGCGGTGGCAAAGAGCGGCACCACCATGAAGGGCGAGGCCTCCGCGTAGGTGAGCTCGGCGGCGGCGCCGTTTCTCGGGAAGAAGGCCCGCACCACGATCGGCACGAAGTAGCCGGCGTTCAAGAGCGAGCTCGCGAGCAGCACCACCAGGAGCCCCACGTGTTCGAGCTGCATCGTGCCCACCGCCAGGTACCACTTGCTCACGAACCCGGCCACGGGGGGCACCCCGATCATGGAGAGGCTCGCCAGGGCGAAGGCCGCCATGGTCCAAGGCATCCGGTACCCGATTCCGTCGAGCTGGCTGATCTCGGTCTTCCGGTGGGCCACCATGATGGCCCCGGCGCAGAAGAACAGCGTGATCTTCGAGAAGGCGTGGTTGGGGATGTGGATGAGCCCCCCCGTGATGCCGCTCTGGGTCAGGAGCGCCACCCCGAACACGATGTAGGCGAGCTGGCTGATGGTGGAGTAGGCGAGCCGGGCCTTCAGGTTGTCCTTGGTGAGCGCGATGGCCGACCCGGCGAGCACCGTGAAGGCGGCGATGTAGGCGGTGACGAGCCCCAGGCCGTAGTCCTTGAGCAGGTCTACCCCGAACACGTAGAGCATGACCCGGCACACGGAAAAGACGCCCACCTTGACCACCGCCACCGCGTGGAGGAGCGCGCTGACGGGAGTGGGGGCCACCATGGCCGAGGGCAGCCAGTTGTGGAACGGCATGAGCGCCGCCTTGGCGTACCCAAAGAGCGACAGGAAGTAGACCACCGTCACCAGCGTCCGGCTCACGGTCTCCGGGAAGATGCCCGGGCCGATCCGGGTCGCGAAGTCGAGCGTGCCGGTGGCGACGTAGATGAGCACCATGGCCGGGAGCAGGAGCACCTTCGACGTCACCATCAGGTAGGTGAGGTACTTGCGGCTCCCGTCGTAGGCGTCGGCGTCCTGGTGGTGCATGACCAGGGGGTAGGTGCAGACGCTCACGACCTCGTAGAAGAGGTAGAGGGTGAGCACGCTCCCGGAGAACGCCACGCCCACGGCCCCGAAGATGGTGGCGGCGTAGCAGGTGTAGAAGCGCGTCTGGGCGTGCTCGTGCAGGCCCCGCATGTACCCCACGCAGTAGAAGCCCGCCAGGATCCACAGGAAGGACGACACCCCGGCGAAGAGCAGGCTCATCCCGTCCACCCGGAGCTTGATGGCTACCCCCGGGAAGAACTCGAAGAGGGTCAGGGTGTAGGCGCCGCCCATGGGCCCGGTGACGTGTGGTACGAGCGATAGGGTGGCGACAAAGGTGACGGCCGCGCCGATCACCGACCACGCTTCCCGCACGTTGGGCCACCGCCCCGAGCCCAGGATGAGAAAGGCGGTCAGGGCCGGGACGAGGAGCGGGATCAGGACCAGGGCGCTCTCGATGTCGTGCATGGCGGTCCCGTCAGTCTCTCAGTTGGGAGAGTTCGTCGGTCAGGGTGGTCCGGAAGTGCCGGTACACCGCGACCGCGATGGAGAGGCAGATGGCCGCCTCGGCAGCCGCGAGCCCCATGATGAAGAGCGTGAAGGTCTGCCCCACGCTCTTGTCCGGGGCCAGGAAGGTGTTGAAGGCGATGAAGTTGAGCCCCGCGCCGTTCAAGATGAGCTCGACGCTGATGAGCATCCCGATAAAGCCCGGGCGGCTGATGATCCCGTAGAGCCCCAGCGCGAAGAGGCACAGGGCCAGGATCAGGTAGGCCTCGAGGTGGCCGAACAAGAGGGGCTGCATCACGTACCTCCCGGGCCCGCAGAGCCCCGGCCCCGCCTGGCCAGCACCACCGAACCGACGATGGCAACCAGGAGCACCAGGGAGATGAGCTCGAACACCAGGGCGTAGCTCGTGAGGAGCCGCATGCCCACCGCCTCGATGGTGTGGGAGTCGGGCACCACCTCGGCGGCCGGGACCCAATGGGTGGAGAGCACCGCCGTGCCCAACACGAGCCCCGCGAAGAGGGCCGCCACGAACCCGGCCCCCACCTTGGCGGGTAGGAAGAGGGGGTTTCGCGCCGCCTCCTGGGGGGTTCGGGCCAGCATGACCGCGAAGGTGAGGCTGATGCACACCGCGCCCACGTAGATGAGCACCTGCATGGCGGCGATGAAGTGGGTGCCCAGGTACACGTACACCCCCGCCACCCCCACGAGGGACGTGGCCAGCCCCAGCACCGCATGGATCAGTCGCCGGGCTCCCACCGCCACGATCCCTCCGAGCAGCGCGAGCAGCGCAAAGCCCAGGAAGGCCGCGTCGGCCAGGTAGACGTAGAACTTCAGGCTCGGGTCGAAGGTGAAGGTCATGGGTCTCGGCTTTCAGCGTTCAGCGGTCAGCTCTCAGCTAACGGCCCAGTGGCAGCGGGTGCCGGGCGGGGGCGGCTCCGCTGCGCGCGATGCAACATTACGAACACTTGCGGTCGCCGCGCTCCGCTGCGCGCGATGCAGCATTACTCCCCGGGCTTGGCCTCGGCCTTAGGCGCCTCTTCCCCCTTGGGCTCCAGCGAGGCGGCAGGCGCCTCTTCGGCCTTGGGCCGCACCTTGCGGGGCTTGGCCTCCGCTTCTGCCCCGCCTTCGGGGGGCGCAGGCTTGGGCCTGGGCACGATGCCCTGGGCCTTGACCCGGCCCCGCAGCCGCTCCAGGAGCTCGAAGTGGAACTCGTGGCGGGAGTACCCGGCGAGCTGGTAGTCCCCCGAGTACTCCAGGGCGCTCGTGGGGCACACCTCCACGCAGTTGCCGCACAGGCTGCACTTGGTGAAGTCGAGGCGGTACGCCGTGAGCACTTTCTTCTTCGAGCCCTCGGGCTTTTCCCCGATGACCTCGATGCACTGGGAGGGGCAGGTGTTCTCGCACATCATGCAGACGATGCACTTGTCCGACGCCGTCTCGGGGTCGATGACGAGATCCGTGTGGCCCCGGAAGTTGGGGGTGATGGGCAGCGTCTGGTACGGATAGTGGCAGGTGACGGTGGGCGCCACGGCGTACCGGGCCGTGAGCTTCAGCCCTACCAGGAGCGTCCACAGGCCTGCGAAGATTTCCTTGAAGTAGTTGATCATCGCGTCAACCCGCGAAAGGGGTTTTCAGCCACAGGGCCGTCACGGCCAGGTTCGCCAGGGAGATGGGGATCAGGATCTTCCAGCAGAAGTTCAGGAGCTGGTCGAAACGCACCCGGGGAAACGTCCACCGGATCCAGATCATGACCACCAGGAGGCCGTAGGTCTTCAGGAGGAACCAGCCGAGCTGGTAGGCGTTGGCCAGGACCCCGGTGGAGGTCACCTCCAGGAAGGCGGGCGCTCCCCACCCCCCGAGGAACAGGGTGGTGGCAACGGCGCACACGAGCACCATGTTGGTGTACTCGCCGAGGAAGAACAGGCCAAAGCCCATCCCCGCGTACTCGGTGTGGAAGCCCGCGGTGAGCTCGCTCTCCGCCTCGGGCAGGTCGAAGGGCGCCCGGTTGGTCTCGGCCATCCCCGTGATGAAGTAGATGAGGAATGCGACGAACCCCATGGGCGTGAAGACGAACCAGTTGGGGATGACCCACAGCCAGGAGCCCTGCTGCATCTGGACGATGTCGCCCATGCGGAAGCTCCCCACCCAGAGCACGATCGTCACGAGGCAGATGAGGAGCGGGATTTCGTAGGCCACGCTCTGGGCCACGGCCCGGATCGAGCCAAACAGGCTGTACTTGTTGTTGGAGCTCCACCCGGCCACCAGGATCGCGAGCACGTTCAAGGCGGCCAGGAAGAGGATGAAGAGCACCCCGATGTCCAGATCCCGCACCTGGAGGCGCGAGGAGAAGGGCACGACGATCAGGGCGGCGATGGGCGGCACGAAGCTCAGGACGGGGGCCAGGCGGAAGAGCTTGCCGTCGGCGCCCCGGGGCACGAGGATCTGCTTGCCCATGAGCTTGAGCCCGTCCACCGCGGTCTGGAGGAGCCCGTGGGGGCCCACCTCGAAGGGGCCGGGCCGCCGCTGGATGTGGCCGCAGACCTTCCGCTCCACCAGCACCATGATCGCGGCGTTGGCAAACGCAAAGATCACGACCACCGCCACCGAGACGGCGATGCGCAGGATTTCGGGCGGGAGGGCTTCGGTCATGCGCAGTGTCCTTGTGGTTTGCGCGTTGCGTGTTGCTCGTTGCTCGTTGGGGGCGTAGATCCTGGCGTACGGGGGCCGTCACCATCCATGGACCAACTCCCGGGCCCCGACGGGCAACGTGCAACCCGCCACGTGCGACTCTCTACCGATCAATCTCCGGAATCACCAGGTCCAGGCTTCCGCCGATCGCCACGAGATCCGACAGGAGCACGCCCTCGGCGAGCTCCTGGAGCAGGCTCAGGTTCGAGTAGCTCGGGGGCCGTATCTTGAGGCGGTAGGGCTTGTCGGTGCCGTCGCCCACCAGGTAGTAGTCGAGCTGGCCCCGGGCGGCCTCCACGGCCTGCACCGTGTCGCCGGGGCCGACCTTGAGCTTCTTGGGCACCTTGGCCATCACCGGCCCCTCGGGAAGCCGGGCCAGCGCCTGCTCCACGATGCGCAGCGACTGCTCCATCTCGGCCATGCGCACGAGGTAGCGCGCCATGGAGTCGCCTTCGGGGCGGGTGGGGATCTCGAAGTCGAACTCGGGGTAGAGGGAGTAGGGCTCGGCGCGGCGCACGTCGTAGGGCACGCCGCTGCCCCGGATCACCGGCCCGGTGGCGCCGTACTTCAGCGCCATGTCCCGGGAGATGACGCCCACGTCCTCGTTTCGCTTGCGGAAGATGATGTTGCCCGTGACGAGCTTGTCGTAGGTGTCGAAGCGCCCGCGCAGGCGCTTGATGAACTCCTTCGTGCCCTCGATGAAGTGGTCGTCGAGATCCCGGGACACGCCCCCGATCCGGAAGTAGCTGAAGGTGATCCGGGCGCCGGTCACGTGCTCCAGGAGATCCAGGCAGTACTCGCGGTCGTCGAAGGAGTAGAGGATGGGCGTAAAGGCCCCCAGGTCGAGCAGGCACGCGCCGAACCACAGGAGGTGGCTTGCGATGCGGTTGAGCTCGGTGGTGATGACCCGGATGTACTCCGCCCGGGGCGGGACCTCGATGCCGGCCAGCCGCTCCACCGCCAGCACGTGGCCGTGGCCGAAGGAGAGGGCGCCCGCGTAGTCCATGCGCCCCACGTTGGCGTAGAAGCCCGGGTAGGTGCGCACCTCGGCCATCTTCTCGTGCATGCGGTGGCCGTACCCGATGACCGGGATGGCCTGGAGCACGTACTCCCCGTCGAGCTTGAGCACGATCCGCAGCACCCCGTGGGTGGCCGGGTGCTGGGGACCCATGTTGAGGACCAGGGTCTCCTGGCTGGGGTCGGCCTTGGGGATCATGCGCCTTCCTCCCCCGTCTTCTCCTTCTTTGCGCGCGGCTTCTGGGGCTTCTCCGCGCCCTCCGCCCCGGGCGGGGGCCCGAACTCGGGGATGAGCTCGGCCAGCGTCTTGAGCCCGTCCGCGCCCTTGCGCAGGGGCCGCAGGTCGCCCGCGTCCTCGGGCAGGATCAGGGGGCTCAGGTCGGGGTGGCCCTCGAAGACCACGCCGTAGAAGTCGTGGGTCTCCCGCTCGTGCCAGTCCGCGCCCGGGTAGATGTCGCGGATGGTGGGGGCGGTGGGGTGCTCCCGGTCGGTGAGGAGCTTGAGCGCGGCGCGGCACCCGCCCTCCACGTGGCTGAAGTGGTAGACCACGAGGAGTTCGGGAGTCGCGTCCACCGCGGTCACGTGGTCGATGAGGAAGTCCCGCTCCCGCAACGCGGCGGCGGCGCCCCGAAGTTGGGTGGCCGACACCAGGGCGTCCACGTGGACGCCGCGCACCCGGTAGTCGGGCTGCACGATGCGCACGGTGCCGGTCTGCTCGAGGACGGTGCGAATCTCCTCAGGCGACATGGGAGCCCTTGCCCTTTCGCTTGGGGACGAACGCGCCCCGCATCTGGGGGAAGGGATGGCGCACGCCCGAGATCTTCTTCTGGAGCGCGAAGATCCCCTCCATGAGTCCCTCGGGGCGGGGCGGGCACCCGGGCACGTACACGTCCACCGGGATGAGCCGGTCCACACCCTCGATCACGTTGTAGTTCTCGGCGATCTTGAAGGGTCCGCCGGAGATGGCGCAGTTGCCCATGGCGATCACGTACTTGGGGGAGGGCATCTGCTCATAGAGGGTGACCACCGCCGGGGCCATCTTCTTGTTCACGGTTCCCGCCACGATCATGAGGTCGCACTGGCGGGGCGAAGGGCGAAACACCTCGGCGCCGTAGCGGGAGGCGTCGAGGCGGGCCATGCCCATGGCCATCATCTCCAGGGCGCAGCAGGCGAGCCCGAAGGTCATGGGCCACACCGAGTTGGCGCGGCAGTAAGCCAGCACCGCGTCGATCGCCGGATTGCGCAGCCGCGAGGGCAGCTCCTCGTAGGAGTACCCGGGACCCGCCTCGAAGGCCGGACACGCCGTACACCCAAGGGCGGGGGCTGGGGCGGCGGCGGGGGCTGCTACCGCGTTGGGATCTTTCGGGGCCACGTGAACACTCCCTTGCGCCAGGCGTAGGCGACGGCGAGAGAGAGAATCGCAAGGAACAGGATCACCTCGAACGCGACTCCGTAGCCCGGGATCTTCCGGTAGGCGAGCGCGGCGGGGAAGAGGTACAGCACGTCCACGTCGAAGGCGAGGAACATCAGGGCGTAGAGGTAGTAGAGGACCCCGTAACGGATCCAGGCCGGGCCGATGGGGTCCATGCCGCATTCGTAGGCGTCGAGGGACTTGGACCAGAGGCTGCGGGGGGCGAGGAGGGCGGAGACGGCAAAGGGGAGGGCGGCGGCCAGAAATCCCACGGCGAGGAAGATCAGGACGTAGGCGTGGTCGAGGACCCACTGGTTCTCCAAGTCCCACCTCCCGGAAGGCCGTTTGCCCGACGGGGCGGGACCATATTCCATTCGCCGTTTTCGTGTCAACACAATGCGGCCGGGCAGCGGTCGAAGCATCCTGATCCGCGCGCCAGGGTTGGGGAAAGTATGTGTTATGAAATGGTATTCCCTGTTTGAGTACACCACGGCGGCGGAAGGGGTCCCTCGTACACGTTGTGAAATCAAACCATGTTTATATGGAAACGACCTTGATTTGCCGTGGAATTTCCAGGGTGTCGAGGGGGGGGAGGCGGCGGGGTTCGTTTGGTCTTGCCAAACCGGCGTTGTGTGAAGCCCCTCTCGCGCCGGCCCGCCTCCGCCGGCAGGAGGACTTTCTTCCCGGGAATCGGAGGACCTTGACGTCCCCCCCCGCCCCGGGGGCATCCTACCGGGGCTTTGCGGCAGACCGCCGACGCATGGTCTCCCGGTTCTGAGGTCTTCTATCGGTATCGCTATCGGGATCGCTATCGGTATCGGGGTCGATTTCGATACCGATACCGATTTGGGCGGGGTTCCCGTGGGCCTTGTGCTTGCCCGGAGGCGTCACGGGTGGTCCGGCCGTCGCCGGGAAGGGGTGTTCGCCGTGACCGCTGCGCTGTTCCTCACTCTCTTGGGCTTGATCTTGCTCTACGGCGGCGCCGAAGGGCTCGTGCGCGGCAGCTCCGCCCTGGCCCTGCGCCTGGGGCTTTCGCCCCTCCTGGTCGGGCTGACCGTGGTGGCCTTCGGCACCAGCAGCCCCGAGCTGGCCGTGAGCGTGCGGGCCGCCCTGGCGGGGCAGGGCGACATTGCGCTGGGCAACGTGGTGGGGTCGAACATCGCCAACGTGGCCCTCATCCTCGGGGTCTGCGCCCTGGCGCGCCCCTTGCGGGTGGACGCCCAGGTGGTGCGCTGGGACGCGCCGGTACTGTTCGCGACCTCCGCGCTCCTGGTGGTCCTCCTGGGAGACCGGGTCCTGGGCCGTGCCGAGGGCCTGGCGCTCTGCGCCGCCCTCGTCGCCTACCTGGTTCTCAGCGTGCACCTGGCGCGGCGCGAGCCCTCCCCCGGGATCCAGGAGGAGTTCGCCCAGGCGCTGCCCGCGGCGCCCCGGCGCCTCTGGGCCGAGGTGCTCCTGGTGGTGGCCGGCCTGGGGCTTCTGGTGCTCGGCGGCCGGTTTTTGGTGTCCGGCGCGGTGACGGTGGCCCGGGGCCTGGGGCTGAGCGAGGCGTTCATCGGCCTCACCGTGGTGGCCGTGGGGACGAGCCTTCCCGAACTCGCCACCTCGCTCGTTGCCGCGCTGCGGGGCGAGGCGGACCTGGCCGTGGGCAACGTGGTGGGCTCGAACATCTTCAACGTGCTCGGCGTGGCAGGGCTGGCCTCCGTAATCCACCCCATGACCGCAAACGCCCTGGGCCGGTTCGATCTCTGGGTCATGCTCGCCGTGGCGGCGGTCGCGCTGCCCATCGTCCGGACCGGCCATCGGGTGAGCCGGGGTGAGGGGGCGCTTCTTGCCGTCGGGTACTTTGCCTACGTGGGTTGGTTGCTGGCATAGGGGGACCCGGAGCCCCGATCCGACGCTCGATATCCGAGGGGCCAGCCCGGCCAGGGCGAGACGGCATGCCCCCGATCCACCGCCTGGGTGGTAAGCGGGGTCCGGGAGCCCCTGCGCTCCGCCCCGCAATCCGCGGCAATTGGAGGAGGGGTCCCTCGCGGAGCCGGTGCGCCTGGCCTCACCGGTTTCCATGGGCTGGGGCGGATCACTCGATGCGGTACGGGACTACGCTCCGGGGCTCCCGGACCCCGCCCCTAGATTGGGCGGTGGATTCTGGATGCAAGGGGCCTCTGACTTCTTCCAAGGGTGCTTGCTCGGTGAGACCTTTTTCGGAGGGAGACATGAGAAACATGAAGGCATCGAACATCGTGCGCCGGGCGTTGTGTGCGGGGGTTCTGGTGTGCCTCGTTGGATGCGGCAGCGCCTCCGAGGACGGCGGCGAGGCCCCCGTGGTCGCCCACGCGGGGCCGAACCAGAACGTGGCCCTTGGCGACGAAGTGACCCTGGACGGGGGACGCAGCCAGGGCGGCGCGGGCCTCCCCGACTTCTCCTGGGAGCTCGTGGAACGGCCGCCGGGAAGCGGGGCGGCCCTCGACGCCGCCGACGTGGCGAGCCCGACGTTCGTGGCGGACCGGATCGGGCGGTATCGGGCGCGGCTGGTGGTGAGCGACGGGGCGCGCGTGAGTCTTGCCTCCCTGACGGAAGTCCAGGCCAGGGCCGGCTGGTCCGACGAGATCCCGGAAGCGAGGGTGCTCGCGGCGCCGACTGCGGCGGTGGGAGCCCTGGCAGAGCTCGACGGCACGGGCAGCCAAGACCCGGAGGGCCGGGCGCTTTCGTTCTCCTGGGCGCTCCTCGAGCGGCCTTCGGGGAGCGCGGCCCTCGTGGAGGTGGAGTCCCCGGCGGGTTCGCGGGCGCGCTTCCGCGCCGACGTCGCCGGGAAGTACCGGGTCCAGCTCGTGGTGTTCGACGGAAACGCCAACAGCAGCCCCGCAAAGGTGTCGGTAACCGCGGGTCCGTGACCCGGAGCGCCGCCAGCCGACCGTCGTCGCGGGAGGCAGGAAGCGGCGCCCACGGCGAATGCGGCAACTCCGGGCGTACTCCTCGAACGGCCGGCGTCGATGCGGCCGCTCCCATACCCACCGGTCACCGCGCTCCCGGAGGGAGATCAAAGGTCCGCCAGTGGTGCGCGTGCGCAGCGCGAGCTGACCAGGATACAAGGACGTCCCCGCCGTACCCCCCCTTGTCCGGGCATGCTCGGGGAGGACTATGAAGACCCGGATTCGGCTCTGGGTTCCGCAAGATGGAGAACCTTCGCTTGGACGGACTCGAGTATGGCGTCTCTGACGTAGCTCGCGGCATCCACGATCTCAATGCCGATCAGCTCGCCCTTTTCGTTTAGCTCTGCGGTTATGTTCGGACCTAGCTCTACGCTCGACGCCTCATGGTCTTCAGAGATGCACACGTGGAGGATGTCTTCTTTCTCGAAGTAGGTCATGTGAGGCTTACCCATGACGGAACCTCCCGGATTTGATCCGAAAATTCACCTGCTGTCGTGTGGTCGCGTGTATGGTCACCGGTACGATGTCGTCATCCATGATGTCGTATGGGATCATGACGAGCAATCCCCCGTGTTTTCCTACCGCGATCATGCGACCGGTGACGGCGTCGACATATCGTTCTTCAGCGAAGCGAACGATGCGCTCTATCTCCGACCAGTCGAAGCCTCTCAACTCCGCCCGGTACTTGAGATAGTCGGTCCAGATGATCATTCATCCCATTCCTTGGCCGAAGGATCGGGCTTCATGCTGCACCTCGCGCGCGCAGCCTGCAGCACCCCTCCCTGTCGCCAGCTTGCCACGGTCGCTTCCTAGATCCCCGATGCCTTCGCGGTCTATTCGCGGGTCAGCATACCTGCCTGCCGAAGCCTCGCATAGCGGTCCTTGAGTCCGTAGCAGCGGATGAGGCGCCGGACGATCGCCTCTTGGAAGGGCTTGCCTTCCCCGGAGCGCAGGCCCTTGGCGTTGACGATCCCGGCGGTGTCGCCGGGGGGTGTGGGCTTACATGCCCTCACGCTCACCCAGGCCTGCGGGAGACGGCGCTCTCGCGGCCCATGTGTGTAATCGGTTTCTCAACCTTGGAAGGAAAAGTGCAGCCTTCTCCGGGGCTCCCACCTCCCCCTCTCGCTCCAGGCCGGCCGCCGCACGGCATGGTGCCTCGATTTTCGGCGGTGGTGGGGTTTCGGGCAACGGTTGGCCCCAGACTTGCTTGGTCCCTCCAGAGCGGCTTTCGCCTCGGGATCACGTCCCGGCGCCGCGCCGGCACCGGAAACCCGTTCCACGTACCGACGCCAGGGGGGCGCATGCACGGGGGAGCATCGAAGAGCCAGAGCCCTGAAACCCGCGCCGCGCCGGCAAAAGCCGGGGGCGTGGTATCAGTGATTTCCTAGGGGGGGGGGGCAGCTTCCTCTAGGGCTCCTCAACCCAGCCACGACGGCCCGCGGCCGCCCGCGCCGGAGCACCCGGTGAGGGCGGCCGTTTGCTTTCCGCCCCCCCGCCACCGTAGGGCGGGCCGTTCCGCCACGGGCGCATTGGCCCGCTGCCGCCTCTGCCGTCCCGCTACCGTCCTTCGAGCCGGCTGGTTCTCCCCGCCCAATTCGTCCTTCGCTCACCCATCCCCCCACAGGAGGAATCCCCATGCCACGACGGCCCGCCCTTCCCCTCTTTGCTCTCGTCTTTGCACTGGCCCTGGCGGCCGCTCCGGCCCGAGCTGCCTCCATCGTCAACGGAAACTTTGCCACCGGTGACCTCACCGGCTGGAGCCTCGACACCGACGGCGCCGGCCCGCCCGACCTCACGCTCTACTCGGACTTCGGCGTGGAGGCGGTGGGCGGCGGCAATGTCGCGCGGATCGAGGCCGACTACTTCGAGACCCCCGGGGATTGGCTGAGCACCCCGTTCAACCAGGTCTGGTTCGCCAACACCCTCTACCAGGGCCTCGACCTCAGCGCCGGCCCCGGCCTCGACCTGTACCTGAGCTTCGAGTGGGAGCTCGGCGGCGAAGCGGCCGTCACCGACGAGGTCTTCCTGGTGGGCCTGAACGACGGTTCCGGCAGCCTCTACGGCGCCGACGGCACCCTCGGCCTCCTGCTCGAAGCCACCGCGTACGGCAGCGGCTCCTTCAGCGCCCTGCTGGACTACGCCACCTTCGCCAATGCCTCTGGCTGGAGCCTCGACTTCCAGCTCGGGCTCACGGGCTTCGACGCCTACGGCTCCTACGCTCGGATCGGCAACGTCACCCTCGAGGCCCGGGGCGGCACCGAGCCCCCGGTCGCGCCCATCCCCGAGCCCGGGACCCTGCTCCTCCTCGGCAGCGGCCTCGCCGCCCTGGTCGGCGTGCGCAGAAGACAGTCGTAGGCCGGGGCTTGCCCCGCCACCCTCTCCCCCTCCCCGCGCGGGAGGGGGAGAGGGGAGGGGGAGCCCGGTTGGGTCAAGCGACGCGGACCCAACACCCCGAGCGATCGCCGGAGAACCCTGTCTGCGTAAGAGCGGCCTTGGCCGCGAACGCATTCTGATCCGAAGAATACCTCCTTCTTCCCCCAACGGAGGCCGCCATGCACTTCCCCAGGCTCGGAACCCGGTACGGCATCCTCACCCTCCTCGCCGCCCTGGCTGCTTGTGCCTGGGCACCGCTGCTCGGGCCCAGTCCGCCCAGGACGTCACCCACCTCTTCAGCGTCACCAAGAGCTCGCCGGTCCTCGACCGGGTGAACGGCGTCTATTACTCCTACGTCAACCTCACCAACACCTCGGGCGCGCTCCTTCAGGGCCGCATGCGCCTCGTGGTCGCGAGCAGCACCATCCCCGTCGCCTCGAAGCCCGCCGCCCCCGACGGCACCACGGCCGACGGCAAGCCCTTCTACTGGCTCGGCGAGGGCGACCAGACCTACGCCGCCGGCGCCAGCTCGGGCAACCGACGGGTGAACTTCGAACTGCAGCGGGTGGCGCTGTCGTATGGGGTGCGGGTCGAGGTGATGGCCGAGGCGGCCGCGCTCGTTCCCGCCACTGGCGGCACCGTGGAAGTCACCGATCCCGGCAGCCCGTTATTCGGCGTCAAAGTCGAGATTCCCCCGGGGGCGCTCACCCAGGGGCAGGTGATCACCGTCAATCCCGTCATGAATCCGCCGTCCTTTGCAGACGCGAGGCAGGCTGCCGGCGGCGTGGTGGACCTGGGGCCCAGCGGCCTCAGTTTCGCGGGCCCGGTCACGGTCCAAGTGCCCTACGACCCGGCCCTGCTCGCTGGGGAAGGCGACCTGGGTCCAAACAGCCTCATCGTGTACACCTACCATGAGGAATCGGGAGTCTGGCTGCCCGTCCCGACGAGCGGGGTGGACCCCGTCAGCCAGCGCGTCACGGCGCAGGTGACTCATTTCTCCTTGTACCGGGTGGGCAAGGTCGCCGTCCTCAGCACCGAGGGGCCGATGACCAGCGCGTACCCGCCGGTTCTCTTTCTCCACGGCATTCAGCCGTCCTCCGTGAGCGGCTTTGGGGTCTCCGAGGAAACCTTTGGCATCGTCCCTGCCGAGCTCGCCGGCGAGGGGCTCAGCGTCTACACATTCGACTACATGAGCTGGGCACCCATCGAACTTCTGGCAGCCTCACTTGCCGACGCGATCGCGCAAGTCAGGGCAGAAACAGGGGGGTGGGATCGAGTGCACGTCATCGCCCACTCCATGGGTGGCTTGGTGACGAGAGCCTACATGCAGGGCATGGCGCGCCGGGTTCCGTGGCTCGCCAGTACCACGGTGGCGTATGGCGATGATGTTGGGAAGCTCATGATGATCGGAACGCCCAATCACGGGTCCCAAGTCGCTGACCTCTGCGGCGTGGTGCCGGAAATCCCGGAGGCGCTCTGTGATCTCGTCAGCGTGCTGCCCGCTCTTCAACAGATGATCCCCGGAAGCGAGTTCTTGGCAGACCTGAACCTGGGCGGTCTGCCCTGGAATTCCTCGGTGGCGATCCTCTACGGGGACGGCATTGACACCGTGGATGGAGCCGACTTGGCCCCGGGGGACGCCGTGGTGACGTCGCAGAGCGCCAAGGTGGGCGGCGAACCGTGGGCGGCCTCGCTGAGAAGGTTCTCCGAGCAGGAACTTCCCCACTACTACCACATCCTGAGCGACGGGCTCTCCTGGACGCCGGCCGTCGCCCAGGTTTCCGGACCCGGCCACGCCGCCTACCTTCCGGTCCTTGCGTTCGTCCTCGACAAGGACAGCGACGGGGTTCCGGATGCACATGACGCGTGCGCCAACACCGGCATCATCGAGCGGGTGGACAGCCGAGGGTGCTCATTCGAGCAGCAGGCTCCCCGGTTAGTGAGCCCGGGCAACAACGCTGCCGGCGTCGAATCGGCGTTCGCCACTTTCTCCTGGGAGCCCTTGACCTCGCGGTTTCCCATCACCTATTGCATCGAGGTTCGTGAAGGCCTCGGCCCGGGTGGGTCCGTTGTCGCCGAGGACTGCGACCTGCCGGCCCCAGGATTCCACACGAGTTTGGACCCCGGCCAGACCCATTCGTGGGTGGTTTGGGGAGAGGACGGGGCTGGGCGAGTTAGCGGGGTCAGCAATCGTTGGTCCTTCCGCACCGGCTACCAGTCGACGGTCTTGACCTCCCTGGAGAGCTTCAGCGGGGGCGGGCATGTGCTCAACCTGCGGGTGGATGGCAGCGATATCACCAACATCGAGGTTCGGGAACCGATCGCGGGCTACCAGCAGGTCGATGGAGGCACGTTCGTGCTCACTCTCGCCGGTGCCCCAAACCCGGGCGATGCGTACACGATCGACATCACCCACGCCGACGGGAGCCAAGAGGCAATCACCTGGAGTGTCCCCGCGATAAACGACAACTTCCCCACCATCACCGACCCGGCCGACGGGGTGACGGTGGCCACGGCCACGCCGACCTTCACCTGGCTTGAGGCCCCAGAGACCACTTGGTACACGGTCAAGGTGACCGAGATCACATCCACGGGTGAAACGCCGCTCTGGATCACCACACGTGTCGCGGTGGGGAGCGCAGGGTCTCAGTCTGTGGTCTTCAACGAAGATGGTATGGCAGCGGGCGAGCTTCTCCCGGGCGCCGTGTACCGCCTGTATGTAAGCGGCATGAATGCCGCCGGCAGCTTTGCGACAGCCATCGCCGACTTCACGGTGTCGGCCGTCGACCAGCCCGACTACACCGACCCCCTCACCGGCATGGAATTCGTCTACGTGCCGCCGGGGATGTTCCAGATGGGGGATACCTTTGGGGACGGGTCGGACGGGGAGCGCCCGGTCCACACGGTCACGCTCACTCGGGGCTTCTATGTTGGGAAATACGAGGTCACCCAGGCCCAGTGGCAGGCGGTGATGGGTTCGAACCCGTCCTACTTTCAGCCGAGCCGCGGCTACCCGGCGTGCCCCACCTGCCCGGTGGAGTACGTCTCCTGGAACGACATTCAGGTCTTCCTCACGACTCTGAATGCCCAGACCGGCCGGGCCTACCGCCTGCCTACCGAGGCCGAGTGGGAGTACGCGGCCAGGGGCGGGCCTTATTCCCAGGGGTACCGGTACGCGGGGTCGAACAATGTCGACGAGGTGGGGTGGCACTGGTACAACCGGGGTAGCGTCTACACCCACCCCGTGGGCCGGAAGCTCCCCAACGAGTTGGGGCTCTACGATATGAGCGGCAACGTGTGGGAGTGGGTGCAGGACTGGTGGGGCTACTACTCTGCCGGCGCCCAGACCGATCCCACGGGGCCCGCGACCGGCTCGAACCGGGTGTTCCGCGGCGGCGGCTGGGGCAGCTACCCGTGGGGCTTGCGGTCGGCGATCCGCTCCTACTACTGGCCCGACAACCGCTACTACACCCTCGGGCTGCGCCTGGTCTTGCCCCAGTGAGACGGGGGCCTCCGGTCTCCTCTCCGAGCCAGGCTAGCGGCGAGCCCCGCCTCGGAGGGAGCGGGGCCCGCCGAGCGGAGCCGGCGGGACCGGGCGACCGGAGACGGCGGGGAGAGAGGCGTGGCGGCGACTTTGGGGAGCCGGGTTTGGGAGCCCGCGCGAAGCGCGGTCGCGCGCGGAGGTAGGGTGGGTCAAGCGAAGCGGACCCACCACCCCAGCCGGCGACCCCAAGGGTCGACCATGGGGGCGCAATCGGGCGGAGGTAGGCGATGCAGTACCGGGTGTTTCGGGTGCCGGCGGGCGGCTGCGGCGACACCGAGGAGGCGGTGAACCGCTTCTTGCGGGGCGTGCGGGTGTTGCGGGTCGACCGGCAGTTCGTGCCCGACGGGCAGGGGGCGTTCTGGAGCCTGTGCGTCGAGTACCTGGAGAGCCCCAAGGCCCGGGCCGCCGAGGCCGGCGAAGGCGGCGACTCGATGCCTTCTCGTGAACGCGATGGAGCTGCGAGGGCGGGGCCCATGCTTCGCCTGGTCGGCGGTCGAGAGAAGGTTGTCGCTTGACTTCCTGTCCCCCGCTGCCGATACTTGTTTCGTACTTGCCCCCCGCCCGACACGCCGCAAGGCCTCGGGCGGGGTTATTTGTTTCGGGGGTTGAGCATGGCGTCAGAGCCCCAGGCTAAGACGACGGTAGCCTTCGTGGACGGCCAGAACCTCTTCCACTCCGCGAGGGAGGCGTTCGGCTACACCCATCCCAACTACGACGTCCGCGCCCTCGCCCAGGCGGTCTGCCAAGCCCAGGGCTGGCAACTGGACCAGGTGAGATTCTACACGGGGGTCCCCGATGCCAGTGACAACCCGTTCTGGAGTGGGTTCTGGCAGCGGAAACTCGCGATGATGGGCCGCCAGGGCGTGTGGCTCTTCTCCCGGCCCCTGCGCTACCGAAACCGCGTCGTCGACCTGCCCGGCGGCGGCCAGCACAGCTTCCTCTCCGGCGAGGAGAAGGGAGTGGACGTCCGCATTGCCCTTGACGTTGTCCGCATGGCGCATCGCCGGGAATTCGACGTGGCCCTCGTCTTCAGCCAGGATCAGGACCTCTCCGAGGTCGCCGAGGAGCTCCGCGTGATCGCGCGGGAGCAAGGGCGCTGGATCAAGATGGCCTCGGCCTTTCCCGCGAGCCCCACCAGCCGTAACCGCCGGGGGATCAACAAGACAGACTGGGTCCGGGTGGACCGTGCCACGTACGATGCCTGCCTGGATCCCCGCGACTACCGCCCCTGACGCGCGTCTCATCCGTTTCGTCCCCCGCCATCTGCGGTCCGGTTGATCGGAAGGGAAGGTCGATGCAGACGAGCCTCGCTCGGTCTTGGCGCCGGGCTTCGATGATCGGGCGGAGTCGAAGGGCGTCAGCCGAGGCTCGAACCGGGTGATCCGCGGCGGCAGCTGGAACAACGACCCGTGGAACTTGCGGTCGGCGATCCGCAACAACAACGGGCCCGACAACCGCAACAACAACCTCGGGCTGCGCCTGGTCTTGCCCCAGCTCGGAGAGGAGGCCGGAGGCCCTCGTCGAAC
>JBFLZB010000044.1 GCA_040756475.1 Thermodesulfobacteriota bacterium | reverse complement strand
CCCCCCCCAGCCCCCCCCCCCGCCCCCGGGGCGCCGCCCCGCCCGCCCCCCCCCCCCCCGGCCCGGTCACGAGTCACGTCTCGATGGTCCGAGACCCAGCCTCGCCGACCTTCCCGCCCGCCAGCCGGCGCAGCTCGAACAGCGCCTGATGGCACAGGCGCTCGCGCTCCCCCGGGCCCCCGAAGACGAGCGGCAGGGCCCGGGCGAAGCTGCCGGCGGGAGTCCACACCCCGGCCCAGCCCCGATTCTCCCCCGTCTGCCCTCCCAGCTCGGCCCCCAGGCCCGCCGCGACCCCCGCGGCCGCTCCCTGGGCCTGGGCGGCCCTGCGGGCCAGCGCCTGCACGGCTTCTGCCGGGTCTCCCGCTTCCGACGGGAGCCCGGCCCAGCTCCGAAGCGACGGGGCCGGGAGCACGATGCCTCCCCGATAGGCGGGATCTTCGGCGTCCCGAAGCCACTGGGCCAGGATCCCGGCGGTATAGCCCTCGGCCGAGGCCACCGTCCATCCGGCCTCGCGAGCGGCGCGAAGCGCCACCCGGGGATGGGTGTCGGCGTCGGCCCCGCACAGGTACTTGGCCAGCCGAGCCCGCACCTCCTGCTCCGTGCCGGCGATGAGGCCGCGCGCCTGGGCTTCGTCGGCTCCCCGGGCGGTCACGACGATGCGAACCTCGCCGGGAGACGCCAGGGTGCCCACGTAGGGGTTTCTTCCAGGTCCCATGAGATGGGCTACGGCTTCGCCGGCCCGGCTCTCGCCGATTCCGGAGAACCGGAGCACCCGGGTCACCACGCTCCCCAGCCCCAGCCGTTCGCGAAGGCGGGGCTCGACCCACGTTTCCACCAGATACCGAAGTTCCCGGGGCACCCCGGGAAGGGCGATCAGGTAGGCCCCGCCGGCCTCCAGGGCGAACCCCGGGGCGGTGCCCACCGGGTTGGGGATGGCCTCGGCGCCCCAGGGCAGGAGGGCCTGGACCCGGTTGGAGTCGGGCATCTCCCGGCCGAAGCGCCGAAACGCCCCCCGGACGTCTTCGAGGAGCTCGGGGCGCAGCTCCAGGGGCCGGCCCACGACCCGTGCCACCGCGTACCGGGTGCGATCGTCCTCGGTGGGGCCCAGCCCCCCCGCGAGGATCACGACGGCGCTCTGGCGCACCGCCGCCGCCAGGGCGGCTTCCAGCTCGGCGTCCTCGTCGCCCACCACCCCGATGCGGCGCAGCGGGCAGCCCAGGGCGGCCAGGCGCCAGGCAAGTTCCGGGCCGTTGGCGTCCGCCTGGCCAAGCAGGAGCTCACTGCCGACGACGAGGACTTCGGAGCGCTGGTTCACGGGGAGATCCTCCTTTGAAGAACGGGGGCCGGTAGGAGCATAGCAGTGCGCGAATCCGGCGAGAAGCCGACGCCCGTCGCCAAGAAGCGGTCGGCGGTCAACTGGAGCCCAAGCCCGGCCCGTGTGACAGTGGCACGTCCAACCCGTCACCCGTCACCCGTCACCCGGGAAGGTTTCCCCGGGCGGGAGGCGATGGTAGCATGGGGGTCCGGAGGCAAAGAGGGGAGGAGCCGGTGGAAGGGAACAAGGTGATCCGGGTGGACTTTCGCAGGGGGCGGCGCCCCCCGGCGGGTGGCTTCGGGGGCGGGCCGCGGCCGTTCTTTGCGGGCTTTCTGGCGGTCCTGGTCGCCGAGCTCCTCCTCGTGGCCGCCTTCTACCCCCAGGCCATCGGCTCGTTCTTCTTCGGCCCCACGGTCATCGCGCTGGCCGTGGCCTGCACCCTGTGGGCTCGCCGGGGCATCGCCCGGTGGCAGGTCGCCCACCTCCACCGGCACACCGTCGGCAGCCGGGAGCGCTCCGGCGACGACGACCACCGGGGGCACACGCTCCACTGACCCGATCGGTCCAGACGCTGCGATTCTCGGCGGGGGAAAGGAACCCATGCGACTTTCGTTCACCCGGACCAACGGCCCCGTGGACGAGGCCATCGACCGCCTCCTGGAGCAAGCGGGGCCGGTGCACCATCCCGCGCTGGTGCGGGAGATGATCCTGGCCGCCCTCAAGGCGGGCCAGGAGAGCGAGGCCCGCGCCGACCTGCGGCTGATGAACATCTCGCTCAAGGAGATGCGCTTCACCACCAAGGTCTTCGGGCCCTACCGGCGCGTGCGCAAGGTAACGGTCTTCGGCTCGGCCCGCACCCGGCCCGAGGAGCCCATCTACTGGATCGCCCGGCTCTTCGGCCGCCGCCTCGCGGAGGCGGGGTACATGGTGATTACCGGGGGCGGCGGCGGGATCATGCAGGCGGCCAACGAGGGGGCGGGGGCCGAGAATTCCTTCGGGGTCAACATCCAGCTGCCCTTCGAGCAGAAGCCCAACCCCATTCTCGTGGGCAATCCCCGGCTCATCAACTACCACTACTTCTTCAACCGGAAGGTGGCGTTCCTGCGAGAGGCCCACGCCATCGCCCTCTTCCCCGGGGGGTTCGGCACCCTGGACGAGGCCATGGAGACCCTGACCCTGATCCAGACGGGCAAGCGGCCTCCCCTGCCGCTGGTGCTGGTGGACGAGCCCGGCGGTACGTACTGGAACCGCTGGATCCGGTTCCTCGAAGAAGAGCTCCTGTCGGAGGGATACATCGCGGAGTCGGACTTCAGCCTCTTCACCCGCGTGGACTCGGTGGAGGACGGCGTTCGCGCCATCGACCACTTCTACCGGCGCTACCACAGCTTGCGGTGGGTCAACGGAAGGCTCGTCCTTCGCCTGACCTCGGAGATCCCGGAGGCGGCGGTGCAGGACCTGGAGACCCGATTCGCCTCGATTCTCACTCCCCAGGGGGGGATGCAGCTTTCGGGTCCTCTCGAAGCCGAAGCCGACGAGCCCGAGCTCGGCGAGCTCCCTCGCCTGGTGGTGGACTTCGCCCGCCACGACTTCGGCGGCCTGCGGCGTCTGATCGACGCCATCAACGACCTCTGACCCCATGCGCGACCGCTGGGAAGACCTGCAAGAAGGCCTGGGCGCCTCCCGGGAGCGGCGCCGGGGCCGGCGACGGCTGGCGGCGCTCGTGCTCGGCCTCCTGGTCCTGAGCGGCTACGCCGCAGGACGCCTGTCTCCCCGCTGGGAGACTCCCGGGCCCCTCACGGGAGACCTGGCCCGGGAGATGCCCGCGCCCGATCCGGCCGAGGTCTGCCGGGACATCCTGTGCGACATCCCCTGGCCCACCCCGGTCCCGGCGCCTGAGGGGGGCTACGAGGAGTGGGTGGGGGACCACCGGGTGCGCTACACCCTCGATCCGGAGCTCCAGGAGCAGGCGCTCGCCGTGTTCCGGCGCTACCGCGTCCCCTACGGGGCCTTCGTGGCGGTGGAGCCCGCCACCGGGAGGCTCCTGGCGCTGGCCGAGTACTCCCACGAGGAGCCCGAGCTCCGGGACTTCTGCCGGCGGGCCACCTACCCGGCGGCCAGCCTCACCAAGGTGATTACCGCGGCGGCCGTGCTGGAGGCGGGACTCGCCTCCCCGGAGACGGCGATCCGTTACGAGGGCAACCCCTACCGCCTCTACCCGCGCAAGATCGAGCCGACAAACCGCTCCCGGGAGAACAACGTGAGCACCGTGGCCGCGGCCCTGGGCAGCTCCAACAACGTGGTCTTCGCCAAGCTGGGGGTGGAGCTCGGGGCCGAACGGCTGGAGGACGCCCTGGAGCGCTTCGGGTTCAACCGGGCGATTCCTCTCGAGTTCCCCTTGCAGGAGAGCCGCGCCGCGGTACCCCTGGAGCGCTATCCCCTGGGACGGGTGGCGGCGGGCTTCGGAGGCGTGTACTTGAGCCCGGTGCACGCCGCGCTGCTGGCCGCCGCCGTGGGCAACGGGGGCACGATGATGCGGCCCTACCTGGTAGGTTCCATCGAGGACGGGGCGGGCGCCGTGGTGTACCAGGCCCGGCCCGAGGCCCTTGCGCGCGCGACCACGCCGGAGGTGGCGGCCCAGGTGCGCGACATGATGGTGCAGACCGTCACCGGGGGGACCTCGGCCAAGGTGTTCCGGCGGTACGCGCGAAAGCTCAGCCGCGAGGTCGGGGTGGCGGGCAAGACCGGGAGCCTCACGGGGGACGATCCCCCCGGGAAGTATGAGTGGTTCGTCGGGTTCGCCCCCCTCGAGGAGCCCAAGATCGCGGTGGCCAGTCTCATCGTCAATCACGACCTGTGGCACATCAAGGGCACCTATGTGGCGCAGGCCGTCATGAAGGAATTCTTCGGGATGTGACCATGAACGAAGCGCCCAGACCGCTCCAACCCTCCCGCCGGCCCGAGCTGGAGATCCGCGACATGGAGATCGACGATCTCCCCGTGGTGTTCCACATGGGGGACCGGACCTTTACCTCCGAGACGCCCAACCTCTACCGCACCTGGGACGAGTACGAGGTCACGGGGCTCTTCACCACCGAGCCGGAGTACTGCCTCGTGGCCGAGGACCGGGAGTCGGGAAAGGTAGTGGGCTTCGCCATGGGGACCACGGTGACCAAGCCCCGCTCCCCCTGGAAGTACGGGTACCTGGTCTGGATGGCCGTGCACGACGAGTTTCGCAAGCTGGGTATCGGCGACCGGCTCGTCCGCCGCCTGGCGGACCGCATGGTCGAGCAAGGGGTGCGCATCCTCCTGGTGGATACCGATGCGAAGAACAAGCTGGCCCTGGCCTTCTTTCGCGCCCAGGGCTTCGATCACCCCCACCCCCACGTGTATCTCAGCATGAACCTCGACGAGCTGCGCCGGAAGCGGCACAAGAAGGGGTCTTGATGGGCGGGGCAGGGGTGCGCCCGGAGCGCCTCAGCGAAGTCTTCCGGGGCCTGGTTGCGCGGTACAGCCCCTCGGGCAAGGAGCAGGAGGTCCTTGCCTACCTGGAGGACGTGTGCGCCGACGAGGGGTGCCCCTACGGGGTGCAGCCGGTGGACGAGGACCGGTACAACCTGGTGCTGGGCAATCCCAACGCCCCCCTGGTCTTCGTCGGCCACGTGGACACCGTGGATGCCTGGGACCTGGAGGATTTCGGCCCCGAGGATCTGGACGGGGGCTGGGTTCGCGGGTTGGGGGTGGCCGACATGAAGGGCGGGTGTGCGGCGCTCCTCGAGGCGTATCTGGTCCTCCGGGAGGCTGGCCTGGGCCAGGAGGTGGGGCTCGCCCTGGTGGTGGGGGAGGAGGAGGACGGAGACGGCTCCGCCGCCTTCCTACGGGAGGCCCGGCCCGGTCGGGCCGTGATCGGCGAACCCACGGGGCTCGAGCTCTGCACGAGCCACTATGGGTATGTGGAGGCGGCGATCTCCGCCCGGGGGCGCCGGGCCCACGCCAGCGTGCCCGAGCTCGGACGAAACGCCGCCGAAGCGGTTCTGGCGGTGCTCCACGCCATGCTCCAGGAGCCGTCCCTGGGGGGAGAGGGCGGTCCGGTGCTGAGCATCCGCCACCTGGAGACCTCCAACCCCGGGTTCGCGGTGCCCGCCCGGGCCGCGGCCTGGGTGGACGTGCACGTGCCCCCGGGGCACCCCGTGGACCGGGTGGTGGCCGCGGTGGACCGGGTGGCCGCGGCTGCGGGGGGGAAGGGGCTTTCCGTGGCCTATCCCTGCCGCCACGAGGGCTTCGTGCTGCCGGAGCACGACCCCCTGGTCCGGGCCTTCCGGGGGGCGGGGGGTCGCGACGTGGGGATCTTTCGAAGCCATAGCGACGGCAACCTCTTTCACGCGGCCGGGGTTCCCACGGCCGTACTCGGCCCCGGCAGCCTCGAGTACGCCCATACGGAGGAGGAGCGGGTCGCCTTTCCCGAAATCCTGGAGGCCGCTCGGCTCTTCGTCTCCCTGGCCCGGGCCTTCCGCTCCGCCTGAGGCGCCCCCCGGCGTCGGGCTCGGGCAGGCGCTGTTGCAGCCCTGCCGGGGCGTGCTACCCTTCGGCCTCATCCGAGACGCCCGTGCCGCCAAGAGGAGACGCGCCGATGGAAGAAGTGGAAGTCTACGACGTGGAAGAAGCCGCCCGGGTCGTGTCGGAGCGCACGGGGATGGAGCCCGGCGTGGTCGAGGAGATTCTGGAAGCCGAGTTTCTCTTCCAGGCGGCCCTGGGGGTTGTGGAAGTGGTCGAGGACGACGAGGAGGGCGCGGACTTCCTCGAAGAGATCCGCCAGCTGCGCGAGGCGCATGCCGACCTCGTTCCGGCCATCGACGCCGATCTGGATGCCCTGGAGGACCTGGACGACCGCCTGGTCACCTTCGTCAGTCGCCTCACGGGGGCCGAGCCCGCCACCATCGAGGACGTGCTGGACGAGCACCTCCTCTACCTGGAGGAGCAGGGACTGCTCGAGCCCGCAGAGGACGAGGACTGACGAGGGCTCGCGTCAGACCCCCGAGGCCGGTGCGGGCCGGGAGCCTCCCCTCCGGCGGCGCAGGATCCCGTCACCTTGCCCAGAGCCCTCCATGTTCCAGCGGGGATTTCTAGGCGGCCCGGTCCACGGGCCGCAGCTCCTGGCGCAGCTCCCGGTAGAGCTCTTCCCACCACCGGCGGGCCGTGCCCAGGTCCATGCCGATGGCCTGCAGGAGTGCCTGCCCCGGTTCGGCCAGTTCCTCGGGGCATCCGGGGTAGAGCCCCGTCAGCCCGGTCTCGGTGTAGGTGACCGGGTGGAGGCGGCATACGAGGGGCCGCACCTCCCCGGGCAGGGCGCACCCCGAGGACGTGAGGAAGCAACAGTCGCCGGCCGTGGTCTGGCGGAGCACCCGGCGGGTGCCGTCGAGGCGCAGGGTGTAGAGGAGCCAGTTGGGGTCGCCCTCGTCCCCGAGGCACTCCGGGTCCTCGGGGGGTCGGTGTTCGTAGAAATCGTCCCGGCCGCTGTGGAGCCGGATGCGGGTCACGTCTGCCCGGGTCACGAGGATGTCGGTCTGCTGGCAGCAGGTCTTGCCGGTGGAGGCGCATCGGGAGCAGAGAGTCACGCGGGGGTCTCCGCCGCCGTTCTGCGGTGAGCCGGGCGGGCGGCGTCGGCCGCTCCTGGGGTAGGCCCCGCCCCCGGGGGGGCGTTTCCGAGAAACCGGTGGCGGCGCGCATGCTATCAGGACGGCCCCACGGGTCAAGGGGAATTCTCGGTTCGCTGGACTCCCGGGCGAGGGGTCCAGGGGGGAGGTCCTCCAGGGGCAGTCACGCGGAAGCACTCCACCCAGTCCCCGACCCGCGCCTTCTGGAAGCCCTCGATCTTCAGCCCCGCCTGCTGGCCGGGCCGGGCCTCGCGCACGGCGTCGGGCCCGATGTGCAGCGACCCGATCCTTCCCTCGTGGATCGGGCCCGCGGGGTCGATCACGCGAAACCGCTCGCCCACGGCCAGGCGGCCCTCCGTGACCTCACACCCAAGAATGATCCCCTTGCGGCTGCCCTTGAAGAGGGCGATCACCTTGGCGCGTCCAACGATGTGCTCGACGGGCTGCTTCGGGGAGAGGCTTTGCAGGAGGTTCCGGGCCTCCTCCAGGAGGGTATAGATCACCTGGTAGAGGCGGATCTCCACCCCCTGTTCCCGGGAGTACTCCTCGACCCGGGGGCCGACAGGCACCTGAAACCCCAGCACGAGCCGGCTGCCTGTGGTGGCCATGAGGACGTCGGACTTGGCCACCTCACCCAGGCCCGCGCCGATGATGCGCAGCTCGCCGTCTCCCGGGGTGGTCCGGGAGAGGCCCTGGGTGACCGCCTCCAGGGTGCCGGCAGTGTCTGCTTTGACGACGACCTCCAGGCGGGGCGCCGCGGGGCCCGCCGCCGGAGCGGGGGAGGGGGCGGGTGCCGGGCGGGGGTGGTGATGCGGGTGGCGGCGGGTCACGGGCTGCTCCGGTGCGGTGGGCGGCACAGGGCGCAGCATACCGGCCTTTGGGGATTGCGCCAGGGGTCAGCGGCCCGCTCGGGCATCCGGCGCACCGCCGAAGAGGCCCAGGAGGCCTCTCTTCCTGGGGCGGGGCAAGAGGGAGGGGAGGAGCAGATCCAGTTGCAGCCGCAGCAGCGGCAGGGGAGCTCCGAGGCCGGCCACCACGGCGAGCAGACCGGCGGGCGTTTCCCGGGCGCACAGCCACCCGCGGCGAAACGCCACGTCGGCCTCCTTGTATCCGGCCAGGGCAGCCGTGAGAAGCGAGAGCTCTTCCCCAGGGCTCTCCCCGGGCGGCGGGGGCTCCCGCCACTCGCGGAAGACGACCGCTCCTCCGGGCGCAAACAGGGTCACGCCCCGTATGTCCGGGACCTCCAGGAGATCGCGGAAGAGCTCTCTCATGGCAGGGCGCTCCCGTCCGGTCCGGTCTCTGCCTCCATGAGCACCTGGAGCAGGCGTGCGGTGTTTGCCTTGCGGTCCACCTGGAGGGTGATGGGAGGGGCTCCCGGAAGCACGACCGCGTCGGTGGCCGAGTGCCGGGAGAAGTGGGCCGCCCGGAGCCGACCCAAGCCCAACCGCTCTCCGAGCTCCCCGAGGACTCCCGACCGAGCTTGTGCCTCCGGATCCAGGTAGATGTCGAGCACCCCCGACCGCTCTCCCAGCGCCCGGTCCACGAGCGCACGCACCTGGGTCGCGGGATCGGTGCCGCCGGCCGGGCGAGGCTGCCCCTCGGCCCGGGGCCGCGCGGCCTCGTCGCCCCGGCGCATGGCATCCAGGAGCAGCGCCTCCAGGCTCGCGGAGATCCGTCGCGGGTGGTCGGCGGCGCACAGGTTCTGGATGGTGAGGTTGACTTCCTTCCACCGGAAGATCTCGTGGGCCGCCGCTTCTCCCTGGAGATCCCCCGCCCGGGCGTCGACCAACTCTCCCTCCAGGAAGAAGAGCGCTCCGTGGCGCTCCGTGTCCTTGCCGGCGAGGCGGATGGTGCAGGTGCGCTGCTCCAGGCGGATGAGCTGCAGGAACATGCCGCTGGAGACCCCGTGCAGGGTGCCGCCGTCGGCCTGGCGTTCGAGGGCGGTGAGGATCTTCTCGGCCAGATCGCTCACCAGGAAGGGCTTCTCGAGGTAGGCGATGGCGCCGCCCCGGCGGGCCGCCCGCTCCAACTCGGGAGTGCTCACCGCCGTGAGCACGATGACGGGGACGTCGGGGTAGTGGGCCATGACGTAGGCCAGCAGGCCCAGGCCGTCGACACGCGGCATCTTGAGGTCGGTCACCACCAGCGAGACCCGGTGGCGCCGCAGTTGCTCCTGGGCGGCGAGGCCGTCGGAGGCTTCCACCACGGAGAATCGGTCCCGGAACTTCTGGAGGGACGTCCCCACGTACCCGAGGAGCTCCCGGTCGTCGTCGACGATGAGGACCTGGGGCAGGGAATTGGGCTGCATCAGGCTCCCCGTGAGGCGCCCGCAGGGCGCATGGAGGGTCTCGTTTCCTCACCCCGCGGGGCCCGCGGGGTCGGTCCGGGAGCGCCTTCGGCGCGCGGGTCAGCGGCGCCGGCGCAGGCGCTCCAGGGACAGCCGGATGCTGTCCTGCATCCGGCCAATCGCGTCAGCGAGGTCGCCAAGCTCGTCGCGCGACGCCACCGCCACCTGGGTGTCGAGCTCCCCCACGCTGATCCGGTTGGCCGCATCGGTCAGCGTCCGAATCGGGGTGACCAGGGCGCGGCCCCACAAGGAGGCCACGACGAGCACCCCGAGCACGGTGACCGCGAGCACGCCCGCGAAGAAGTACAGGGCCCGGCGAAGGGGCCGGTACGCCTCGCTCTCGGCTTGCTGGATGGCCAGGGCCCATCCGTGGGCAGTGCCCTGCACGTAGCCGATGGTGGGCCGCCCCTGGTCATCGCGGAAGGTGTGGGCTCCCCCGGAGCCCCGGGTCTGGGCGGCGACCAGGGGGTGCTGGCCGAGGTTCTTTTCCTCCTGGACGAAGGACGCCACCTGGTGAGCCACGACCTTCCCCGTCTCGTCCACGAGGAACGCAAAGCCGGTCTCTCCCGCCGTCCACGAGGCCACCCGGTCGCTCACCTGGTCCAGGGTCATGGCCGCCGCCATCACCCCAACCAGCCGGTCGTCTCGGCGAATGGGCACGGCGAGCACGAGGGCGGGCTTCTTCGACGTCTTGCCCACCAGGGTCTGCCAGGCCAGCTCGCTGCCCGCGGCCACGTTTCGGTAGTAGAGGCGGTCCGAGTAATCCCGGAGGGCCTCCCCGTCGTTGCGGGCCACGTTCCCGCCGGCCGGGTCCAGGGTGAAGGTGAGGTACATCCAGGGGTACTCCTGATGCAGCGCCTTGAGCACCACCTCCTGGGCCGCCGGGTCCATGCCCACGATGTCGGGCAGGCGGGCCGCCGCGCGAAGCGCCCGCACGTTCTTGTCGATCCATTCGTCCACCTGGCTCGCCAGGCCCGAGGTCACCTGGGCGGCCATCGCTTCCTGCTCGGCGCGCATGCGGGCCTGGGTCTGCTGGAGCGCCACCCCGGAGAAGGCGAGCAGGGGCAGCAGGCTCACCGCCAGCATCACGGCGGTCACCTTTCCGGTGAGCCCGAAGCCTTTCCGTGTTGGGAGCGCCGCCGCGACGTCGGGAAGGGACTCGGGCGCCTCCGTCCGCTCCGCCCCCGGCGGGGGGGCGGAGGGGAGGGCAGGAGGCTCGGCAGGGGCGTCTCCTCGCGCTTCGCGGGCCTCCCCGGGCGAGACCCCGGGGGCGGCGGGCTCGCCCGCCGGCTTCTTCACCA
This sequence comes from Thermodesulfobacteriota bacterium, assembly GCA_040756475.1. Taxonomy (NCBI): domain Bacteria; kingdom Pseudomonadati; phylum Thermodesulfobacteriota; species Thermodesulfobacteriota bacterium. The sequence continues at coordinate 17,155 of JBFLZB010000044.1, read as the reverse complement.
CCATCACGAACGAGCAGTTCTTGCAGCGGAACCGCGCCTCGGGGCCCGAGATCTTGTCGGGATCGATCCGGTACTTCTTCCCGCAGTCTTCGCAGATCAGGATCATGGGAGGGCTCCTCGGGGGCGGGCCGGCAAGGGGAATCAGGATGCCTCGGCCAGTTTCTTGAGCATGCTCTTCTGGAAGGCCGCGCGCTTGTCGTCGCGCGGAATCTCCCGGGACAGGAGATCGACCAGCTCCGCCGCCCGGTGGGCGGGAAACCGTGCCGGGTCGTACCCCAGGTCGGCCACCGCGTCCTCCACGATGACCCCGGCGATGGGCCCCACGGCTACGGCGAGCTGGGCGCGCAGGACGGTGAAGAACCCGGCGCCGAGCACGGCCGGGCCCTGGGAGACCGCCTCCACGAGCCCCCGCTGGTGCAGGGGGATCAGGCTCTCCCGCACCCTGGCCATGGGCAGCCCGAGGCGATCGGCCAGGGCTCCGAGGGACGTCTTCCCGTCCACGCTCACCAACAGGTTGAGCATGGGGCCCGTAAGGGAGACCGAACCCGGGTCGTCGCGGGTTACGCGCCGAAAGACCAGGTGGGAGATGTCGCCGCTGCTCAGGTCCATGGTGAGGTCTCCGCGGAGGGCGCCCCCGCTGGGGTGCGAGGGATGCCCGGTACGGCGCCGAGCCCAGACTCGGACGGGCCCGTGCTCCAGGCCCTACTGATCGTCTGGAGGGCCCCGGTTCTTGAGATGCCGTTCCCCGGTCGACCCGGCGCCACACGCACAGCGGCGGCCCGGAAGGGGGCCGCCGCCGGCACGGGGGTGGACCGGTGAGGGGACCCCGTTTAGGCTGCCGGCTCTCCCGGCTCCAGGCGAAAGAGGGGGCTGCATCCCCGGGGGCGGGGCGTGCGGTCCGGGACGGCGTCGGTCAGCAGCGCGGCATGGTTGGCGCCGTCGCTCAGGAGCACGGCCGCGTGGGGCTCGGGGCTGCCCGCGGCCACGGCAAACCGGAGCCCGGACAGCTCACCGCCGCTCCTCTCCGAGAGGGGCCCGGCGAGGCCGTTCTTGATGCTCCGGAACGGTTTGCGGAAGTCTTTGAGGGTGGCGTACCCCCGCTCCCGGATACGGGCTGCCTGGCCCGAGCCCAGGACGTAGGCGTTGACCACCAGTTGGGCGGGGACCTCCAGGAACGCCCCCCCCACGGAAACGAGGCACACGGAGGGTGCGCTCTCGCTGCCCTGGGCCTCTTCGGCCGGTGGGGCGGGCGCCTGTGGGCGAGGAGTGTGTGGGCCGGGGGAGGCGGCGCCGGCGCCGGCTGCCCGGTCCAGACGCTCTTCGATGGCCCGAAGGCTCGCGCTGAGCTCTGCAAGGCCGTTGCGGACCCGCTCCAGATCTCCCTTCAGGTCGGCCGGCACTGCGGCGGGCAGGGCTCCGGGCCCCTGGGCCAGGTGCAGGGCCGACGCCAGCCCGTCGTCCAGCAGGTGCCGGAACTGGGTGAGCTCGGCGTCCAACGCCTCGGGGCCGGCTGCCGCAGCCCGGAACACGCGCTCGGAGCCTTCCCGCAGATCCGCCCGCAGCACCTCCAGGCACGCCACGAGCTGTCGGGTCCCGTCCCCCGGACCCGCCCCTGCCTCCGGCGCGGGCGACAGGGGGGCCGGGGGAACCTCGGGCTCCGGGGCAGCAGCTTCGGGCGCCGCAGCGGGGGCCTCCCTTTCGTCTTCCGGGGCCTCCTCGGCCTCCAGGGTCTCGGAGGGACGTTCCTCCCCGGCCGCTGCCTCCAGGTCGGGGGCGGTTTCGGCCGTCGCCTCCTCGGCAGGGGCGAGGCCGGCCTCGGGCGGCCGCTGCGCGGGGGCGAGGGTGCTGGTCGCTGCGTCCGCGGCGAAGGCCGCAGGGGCCTCGGGCTCCAGCTCCTCGGCGGCCTCGGGCTCCAGCTCCTCCACCGGCCCCGAGTCTGCGGCCTCGGGCTCCAGCTCCTCCACCGGCACGGCGGGCGCAGCGGGCGCCCGGCTCTGCTCCGGGGCGGCGTGGGGGGGCTCCGCCGCAGCCGGGGCAGCCTCTGGCGCCCGGGCTGCCGGGCGGCGCACCTCGGCCTGGAGGCGGCGGTACTTCTCCAAGAGCTGCTCCACCGCAGCCTTGCGCTCCGCCGCCGGTGTGGCCCGTTCCCGCAGGAGGACCTCCAGGGTGCGCAGGACCGCCGTGGGGAACTGCACCCCGAGGGGGCTCGCGACCTCCCCCACGGCCGTCAGATACTTGCTCACGCCCAGGGCCATCTGCACCACGGCTCCCACGTGTCGGTCGGCGGAGAACTGCTGGCCCAGGGCCCGGACCTCGCGCTCGAAGGACCGGATGTTTCGGTCGCTCACCTCCCACTCCAGGGAGAGCAGGGCCTCCTGGAGCGCCTCCAGGACGTGACCGGGCCCGGGAGGAGCCGCCGCTTCCCCCTGGGGGGGCTCGGTGGGCTCCGGCGCGGCGGCCGGCGAGGCCGTGCTCCTCTTGGGGACGAAGAGCTCGTCGATGGCGGTGTCGATGTAGGCATCGACCTCGCCCGGCGCCAGGGTGTTGAGGGGGCGGTTGGTAGGTTCCATGCTTCCTCCCTGGGGGGCGGCGTTCAGCGGCCCAAGAGCTTGCGGGTCACGTTCTTGACGGTGCGCTTGCTGATTTCGCGCAGGGTCTCGAAGACCCCGTCGCCCCGCACGGCGCTCGCGGGGAAGGCGGCCACCCGGAGTTCCTGGTTGAGGGCCTTGTCCAGGTCCTCGACGGAGATCAGTGGGAGCCCGCTGTCGCCCAGATCGCGCTTGTTGTACTGAAAAACCAGGGGGATCCGTGCGATGTCGAGGCGCTCGTCGGCGAGATTCTGCCCCAAGTTCTCCAGGCTCTCCAGGTTGCGTTCCCACTGGTCCACCTGGGAATCGGCCACGAACACCACCCCGTCCACCCCCCGGAGCACCAGCTTGCGGGTGGCGTTGTACATGACCTGTCCCGGCACGGTGTAGAGCTGTATCTTGATGCTCATGTTGTGGATCTGCCCGAGCGCCAGGGGCAGGAAGTCGAAGAAGAGCGTCCGGTCCCCCTTCGTGTCGATGGTGATCATCTTGCCGCGCACGTTGTCGGTCATCACCTCATGGAGGTAGAGCAGGTTCGTCGTCTTGCCGCACCGGCCCGGCCCGTAGAAGACGATCTTGACCTGGATCTCGTTTCTCGCGAGGTTGATGAAAGACACGCTACTTCTCCCCATGCAGGATCGGCAGGATCCGGTCCTTCACCTGGGCGGTCCGCATGCGGATGAGCCCCAGGGAGACCTCCTTGCCGAAGAGGGTGATGAGGAAGTAGTCGTCCCCCATCTTCGTGTAGTGGACGCTCTCGTTCTTTCCCTTGTGGAACAGGAGGGCGAAGTCGTGTTCGCCGATGATCTTGGCAATCTGCTCCGTGGCGCCGTAGTTGGCGGCAGACAGCGCCGCCAGGGCCACGACGTCGAGGGTGGAGGGGTCGCCCCGGTTGACGATCACGTACCCGGCGCGGTCCACCACCACGGCGCAGTCGGCCCCGGCCCGCAGCAGGTCTTTGTCGAGGATGGCGGCAATGTCTTCGAGCGCTTGATGGGAGAGGACGATGTCCACGGATTCGATCCTCCGGCCGCCCAGGGCTGGCCTGTGGTTGGCTGGTTCCAGGGGATGCGCGCCGGTGGCGCGCCCGCGCGACCCGGCCGCTGGAGCACGGGCCGGAGCGAGCTGGCTTAGGTATCGTCCGATTCGGGGAGGGCCTTGAGGGGCAAAGGGAAAACACGGCAGCGGGGGCCCGCTGCCGATGGTGGCGGCCGTGGGTAGGGGCGCTTCGCCGAGGCGTCGGCCGCGCGTCTCTCCGGCGAGGAATCGTGCGGTCAGGAGCCGGCCGTGACCCGAAGCAGGCGCGCGCCGATCTCGGCGGTATCCCCTGGGCGGAGCTTTCGCCCCCGACGCGTCTCCACCTGCCCGTTCACCCGCACGTCCCCCTGCTGCACGAGGACCTTGGCCTCGCCCCCGCCGGAGACGGCGTCGGCGAGCTTGAGGAGCTGATCCAGGCGAATCCACTCCGTGCGGATCGGCACCGCCTCGGCGGCGGTGGGGGTTGCCCGTTCTGGTGGAGGTCGTTCCGGCGGCGGTCCCGGCGGGGGGGAAAGGCGCCCGGTCATTCCAGATCCCGGCTCAGGGTAAAGGCACCGCGAACCTCCCCCACCCGGAAGCCCACGGCGCGGTCCTCCGGATAGAGCGCGTGAATCGCCCCCTGGACCTTGGCGTCCAGTTTCTCCCCGTGGCACGCCAGGCAGGGCTCCCCCATGGGGATGGCCAGGAGCTGGCGGAAGACGCGCCTGCCGCCCTGGTCCACCACCTCGGAGTGTTCCAGGCCGCCGGGTGGTTCGCCTGCCGCTGCCCGGGCCTGGAAGGTCGCGAAGACTTTCGCTTCCCAGGCATCGGGGGTGTTGCGGGGGTTGCGCACACGGGAGCGGGAGCTCGTGCGTCCCACCCGGAATCCGCTCTCCCGGGAGTGTCGCTCGGCGATCTCCCGCGCCTTTCCTCGGCAGACCTCGATGCCGTTCACCGGCCCTCCGGCTTCCAGGGCGGCGAGGAGCTCGGTTCGGAGCTCGGCCATGAAGCCCGCGGCGACCGCCCGGCCCTGCCGGCTCCACTCCTGGGTGACCCGAGGCTCTTCGGCGAGGCCCGGCCCGCCCAGGGCGCAAAGAAGAATGCCCAGGCCCAGGCATCCGGCGATAGGGCGTCCCATGATCGCTTGCCTCCTCTCGGCGAAGCCCGAGGCAACTCGTGACGACTCGCGCGCAGGATAGGTTGGCAGGGGCCGATGTCAACCCGCGCCTCATCGAGAAAATACACGGAGGCGGGCTCCCGGAGCCCGCCTCCCTATTGCGTCGGCCTTCGTGGCGGCTGCCGCCGCTACTCCAGGTTCTCCAGTACAAACCCCACGTCGGTGCGCAGGCAGCTGTCGTCGAAAACCCCGAAGAGCCGCACGGTCTGGCCGGCGGCGAGGTCGGAGAACGCCAGGGGGACGAGGGCGACCGACGTCCCCCCGGGGGCCTGGGTCATGCGGAAGAGCCGGGCTCCCGAGGGCACCAGGGCGCAGGCCCCGCCCCCCAGGGTCAGGCGGCGTGCCGGGGCCTCGATGTCCGCGATCACCCCTTCCATGTCGCCGGGGGCCTCCGGCGTGATCTCCACCACCACCAGGGCAGCCTTGAGCACGTCGGCGGCGATCGCCGTGTTCGAGAGGAAGAGTACGCCGTCGATGCTGGCGCGGCTGCCCACTTCGAGGGCGTCGATCTCCAGCTCCTCGCCCTCCCGGGAGAAGAACCGGGTGCCCTGGAAGAGGTGGGTCTGGACCTCGAGGTTGCCGGTGATGCCCTGGCCCCGGTCCAGCTCGAACAGAAAGGTGCCGAACGTCCCTGTGACCACGGGGGCGGAGCGCACCGTGCCCGTGAGCTTGAGGTAGGCGCCGATCTCGACCACCAGGGCGTCGAAGACGGGGAACTCCGCCCCGGGAACCGCGTCGGGTACGAGGCGGAAGCGGCCCACCGCCTCCACGGCGTCTCCCTCCTCCACGCCTTCGACCGGGCTTCCTTCCGGACCGAAAAAGGAGGTCTGGGCGTCCACGGCCACCGCGACGCACCGCCCCCAGGCGGCACTGTCCCCGAACGTGCCGGCGGGGCAGAGCAGGAAGGAGCCGTCCGGCGAGACTTCCTGCACCTCTCCCTTGATCCGGGTGAGCTTGCCGGGGAACTCGCGGCGGAGCACGTCGACGAAGACCACGGGCCGGAAGACGTACTTGTCCTTGTTGCCCGCCTGGACTACGTGGATGGACTTTCGGGCGTCCAGGTCGAGCTGCACGACCACCGTTTCCCCGGTCCCCACGTGGAAGGCCCCACGGGGATTCAGGTCGATCTTCCCGTTGCCGGGCAGGGAGGGGCTGTGGCTCTCGGCCACTGTGCCGTCGTCCCGCAGCCGCACGAGCTCCAGGGTGCTCACGGTGAGCCGGATCTTCTCGTAGGTTCCCGCCGGCACCTCCGCCAGGGCGAAGAGCTCCGACTCCCCTGCCAGGGCCAGGAGATTGAACTCCCTCGGCGGTCCCTGGAATACGGCGACCTTCTCGCCCGCCGAGGCAAAGAGCTCGATGCGGGTGATGGTCACGTTGATCTGGTCGAAGTCGTCCGCCGGCCCGTCGGTCAGCACCACCGCCACCCGGCCACTTGGGCTCGCTCCCCCGTCCGCCGTATCCCCGGCCCCGCCGCAGCCCGCCAGGGTCCACAGGGCCAGGACTGCCCCGGCAAGCAGCCAGCGCATCCACGCCGACTTCTCGATCCGTCTCATGGTCTTCTCCTAGAAGGTGTACTCCTCCGGTCGCGTCAGCCGCTTCATCATCAGCGCCACGTCGTGGGCCACCCCGTCCCGGCGCAGGAAGTAGTCGTCGAGCGTGCACCGCAGGTCGAAGCCCAGGCGCCGGAAGGCCTTCACGACCTTCACGTGGTCCAGGATGACCTCGGCCTTCAGAAACTGGAGGTTCACCTTCTTTGCGATCTCGAACATCTCCTGGAGCATCTTGCTCCCCAGGCCCACCCCGCGGAAGTCCGACGCGAGGAAGATGCGGATCTCGCCCACGTGGCGCACGGTCTTGGCCCCGATGTAGAGCGCCACGTCCCCCACCAGGCGGTCGTCGCAGTACGCCACGAGCGGCATGACGCGCCCGTAGTCGAGGTGGGCGATCCAGCGATCCACCGTCTCGGGCTTCTTGACTTCGTCCTTGAGGAACTTTGCGTCCTCCTCGGAGGCCTCGGCGAAGAGGTCGAAGAGGCGCTTGTGGTCCTCGGCGAGAAGGGGGCGGACCAGGACCCGCTTGCCGTTGTTCAGGGTGAGAAATTTCCGGTACACGGCGAAGTTGAACATCGGTTCTCCCCACTCGTCCGGCTGTGCCGGAGGCCGCACGCGTGCGGTGCTCCAGGTACGTTGCGCCAAGGGCGCCAGCCTATCAAACGGGGTGGCGAAGTCAAGCAGCGGGGCGCAGAAGGACGGCTCCAGCGCGCCACACCTGCCCGCAGCGGCCCGCCGGCAGGGAGTTCGAGTTTCTGGGCTCGGATCCTTTGACCCGCGCTGTTGCCCCTGCTAGCCTGGCAACGGCCGGGGGGAAACCCGTGCTGGAGCGCGCCATGGCCCGAGAGCCCGTCTTCCCTTCCTTGCGCTTCGAGGTGGACCGCCTCTTCGACACCCTGGTCCACACGACCTGGGGTCGCAGCCCTGAAGCCTCCTCCTGGAAACCCGCCTGCGACGTGGTGGAGGAGCCCGACCGATACTGGATCCAGATGGACGTGCCCGGGGTGCGGGCCTCCGATCTCTCCATTGCCGCGGAGGGCCGGACGTTGCGGGTGGAGGGGGTGCGCCAGCGGGTGCGCCGCCGGGGAGGAGAGCACCACCATTTGGTGGAGCGCACGTGCGGCCGCTTCGAGCGCGCGTTTCACCTTCCCGCGGACGCGGATCCGGACGGCATTCACGCCCACCTCGAGGACGGGGTGCTCAGCATCGAGATCCCGCGGCGGGAGAACAGGAGCCCCCGATGAGCGAGAACGTCACCGCGCCCCGTGAGCTGGGCCCCACCGACCTGGGCCCCGCCATCGACCTGGTCACCTTCCCGTTCGAGACCACTGCCGACGTGGAACCCCTGCGAAACCCCCTGGGGCAGGAGCGGGCATTGCGCTCCATCCGGCTCGGGGTGCGAATGCGGGCGCCGGGGTACAACGTGTACGTGGTGGGGCTTACGGGCAACCGCAAGGAGGCGCTGCTCAAGGAGCTCGTGGCGGGGTCCCTGCCCGAGCTGCCGCCGCCGGCCGACTGGGTGTACCTCTTCCACTTCAAGGATCCCGACCGTCCCCGGGCTGTGCGCCTGGAGGCCGGCCAGGCGCGCGAGCTGCGCCGCGACATGGACCGGCTGGTCGAAACCCTCAAGCGCAAGATCCCGGAGGCGTTTCGCCAGGAGACCTTCGAGAACGAGAAGGAGGCCCTTTCCAAGAAGTACGACGCCCAGGCCAAGGGGCTCAAGGAGCAATTCGAGGCCTCGGCCCACGCCAAGAACCTGCACGTCCACTCCCCGGGACCGGGGCAGCTCATGTTCATTCCCATGGTGGAAGGCAAGCCCATCGAGGAGCCGGCCCAGTTCGAGGCCCTGCCCGACGAGGAGAAGCAGCGGTTCGGCGAGGACCAGGAGGCCCTGGGCAAGGAAGCCCGGGAGATGTTCAAGAAGCAGAAGGCCCTCATGGAGGAGATGGGCCGCGAGGTGGAGCAGATCGTCAAGGTGTACGCGGGCCGCATCGTCGAGCCGCTGCTGGAGGAGATCGGGGCCAGGTACGCCAACCCCCGGGTGGCCGAGTACCTGGAGGCCCTGCGGGAGCACACCCTGGAGCACCTGGAAAAGTTCAAGGAGGGGGGCGAGCAGCAGCCCCAGCTGCCGTTCCCCATGCCGTTCCTACGAGCGGCGGAGGCCGACCGCTTCCTGGAGTACCGGGTCAACGTGCTGGTCGACAACTCCGACGACGGCAAGCCGCCGCTGCTCGTGGAGGAGAGCCCCACCTACCGCAATCTCTTCGGCGCCATCGAGAAGATCGTGGACGAAACCGGCAAGCTCGTCACGAACTTCACCCGCATCAAGTCGGGCGCCCTGATGCGCGCCTCGGGGGGGTACCTCATCTTCAACCTGGAAGACGCCATTACCGAGCCCTTCGTCTGGAAGAGCTTGAAGCGCGTGCTGCGCAGCGGCCTGGTGGAGATCGAGAGCTACCAGCCCCTGAGCTTCCTCCAGGTGGCGGGCCTCCTGCCCGAGCCCGTGCCCGTGGACACCCGGCTCGTGGTGTACGGCAGCCGGCTGCTCTTCCACATCCTGCGGTACTGGGACCCCGACTTTGCCGAGTTCTTCAAGGTGGTGGCCGACTTCGACTACGAGACCGACCGGGACGCCGACGGGGTGCTCGCGTACGCCCAGCGCATCGCCCACCTGGCCAACGCCGAGGGGTTGCCTGCGTTCGACCGGGAGGCCGTGGCAGAGGTGGTGCGCTTCGGGTCGCGCCAGGTGGAGCACAAGGAAAAACTCGTGGCGCTCTTGGAACAGCTCGACGACCTGGTGCGGGAGGCCGCGTTCTTTGCGGTGGAGGACCGCTCCGACCGGGTCCGGGCCGAGCACGTGCGCCGGGCCCTGGACGACCGGCTCTTCCGCTGGAGCCGGGTCGAGGAAAAGGTGCGTGAGCTGATCCGGGAGGGAACGCTCCTGGTGGACGTGGACGGAGCCAAGGTGGGGCAGGTCAACGGCCTGGCGGTGCTCTCCATGGGCGAATACGCCTTCGGCCGGCCCTCCCGGGTGACCGCGAGCCTGGGGCTGGGGAGCAGCGGCATCCTCAACATCGAGCGCGAGGCGCGCCTGTCGGGCTCGACCCACGACAAGGGGGTACTGATCCTCTCGGGGTACCTGCGAAACACCTTCGGGCGCACGCGCCCTCTGTCGTTTTCCGCGTCGCTTGCCTTCGAGCAGTCCTACTCGGGCATCGACGGCGACAGCGCCTCTTCCACCGAGCTCTACGCGCTCCTCTCCCGGCTCGGGGAGATTCCCCTGCGCCAGGACCTGGCGGTCACGGGCTCGGTGAACCAGATGGGAGAGATCCAGGCCATCGGGGGCGTCAACGAGAAGGTGGAGGGGTTCTTCCGGGTGTGCCGGGCGGTGGGGCTCACGGGGAGGCAGGGGGTGCTGATCCCCGAGTCCAACGTGCGCCACCTGGTGCTGCACCCCGAGGTGGTCGAGGCGGTGGAGAAGGGGCAGTTCCACCTCTATCCGGTGGCGACCGTGGACCAGGGCATGGAGGTCCTCACCGGGCTGCCCGCCGGCGCCCCCGGCCAGGAGGGAACGATCATGGGGCGGGTGGATGCTGCCCTGGAGCGCCTGGACGAGAGCCTGAAGGAGCGAAACGGCGGCAAGGAGAAGGAGAAGATCAAGGAGGTGGAGCGCGAGCCCGGAGGCGAGAAGCCCCCGCCCCAGCCGCCAGGGCCCGAGGGGCCCTGAGCCGGGGTGGGGCGGCGGGGCGTAAACCTGGGACCCATCGCAGCCGATGAGTGTAGGGGCTTTGCGTGCGCGAAGCCCCTGCACTGCGTTTTCCCTTGCCGCACGGCTGCCAGGGAGGGCTCTTCTTGCCGCACCCCGCAAGCGTCCCGGAGCACCGCAGTTCCCGTTCCCAACGAAGGCGCGCGGGGGCGGTTCCGCCACCCCGGGCGGGGCGCGCCGATCCCCTGCTGCCCGACGGGGCCGTGCTCGCCGTGGGGGAAGACGGGGAAATCCTCGCCCACCGCAGTCCCCTCCCGCCTCCGTTCGCCGCTGCCGGTTCCCTCGTGGGCCGGCGCCTGGCGGCTCTCGCCCCCCCCGCCGTGGGCACGAGCCTGCACCGGCTCCTCGAGGAAACCCGGGCCGAGAGGGCAGCGGGCACTTCCGAGCTGACCTTGTCGGCGGGACCCGAGGGCACTGGGCAGCCCCTCACGCTCTCCCTTCGGGTAGCGCCGCACCCCCAGCGACGGGGCGTCTGCCTCGTCACGGTGCGCAATCACAGTGCCCACGCGCGGCGCGTGGAGCAGCTCTCCCAGGCCTTGGAAGCGGTGCGGGCCGAGAGGGACCGGTGGGAGACCGCGGCCCGCTCGGTAGCCCACGATGTGCGCTCCTCCCTCGCGGCCCTGAACGGCTTCCTGAACCTGGCCCTGCGCTCTCCTGCCCCGCTCGCCCCCGACGTGCGGGAGAGCGTGAGCCGCGCCCGCGAAGTGGGCACCCGCCTGCTCGGCCTCACGGATCTCTGGTCGGACAGCCCCCGGCGGGGACCTGCGCGCGACGAGCTCATCGACCTGGGCACCTTTGCCGCCCGGCTCTTCGCCGCGCTCCAGGTGGCCTACCCTGAAGTGGGTTTCTCGTGGTGCGTGGACTCGGGAGCGACCATGGTGCGGGCGAGCCCGGCGGCCCTCTGGAGCCTCCTGTGGGGGCTGCTCGCCAACGCGGTGAAGTACCGCAGCGGGGAGCGCTCGCTCCACATTTCCCTGCGGGCCCGCCCGCGGGAGGACGAGGTGGAGCTCGAGGTGCAGGACAACGGCATCGGGATCCCCCTGGGGGAGGAGGAAGCGGTTTTCGAGCTGGGGAAGCGCGGATCGAATGCCGGCCGGGTGGAGGGAGCGGGACTGGGGCTGTCCGGTGCCCGGTTCCTGGCCCGCACGTGGGGCGGGCGGGTGTGGGCCGAGCCGTGCCCCGAGGGTGCCCTCTTGCGGGTCGCCCTGCCGGCCGAGGCGACCGGCGGGTAGCATCGCGCCGCTTTTCGTGCGAACCCCGAACGAAGAGAGGTGATGCGGCTGCTGCCCGCATCCCCTCTCTTGCCCCCTTTCGTAGGCGCCTACGCTCGCTCAGCGCCCCTGCTTGAGCGCGGCGATGCGCTCCTCCAGGGGGGGGTGGGTCATGAAGAGCCGCTTCAGGCCCTGGCCCACGGTGCCCGAGATCCCGAACGCCGCCATCTGGTCGGGCAGGTGGGGCTGGGCTGCCGTGCGGCGCAACCGCTCCAGGGCGGCGACCATCCGCTCCCGGCTCGCCAGGCGTGCGCCGCCGGAGTCGGCCCGGAACTCGCGCTGCCGGCTGAACCAGAACACGATCGTGCTGGCCAGGATCCCGAATACGAGTTGGGCCACGATGCTCGTGATGTAGAAGGCGGGGCCGTGGCCCCTCTCGGTCTTGAAGACCACCCGGTCCACCAGGTGTCCCACCACCCGAGACGCCACGATCACAAACGTGTTGACCACTCCTTGGATCAGCGCCAGGGTCACCATGTCGCCGTTGGCCACGTGGCTCACCTCGTGCCCCAACACGGCTTCGGCCTCGTCGCGGGTCATCTGCCGCAGCAGCCCCGTGCTCACCGCCACGAGCGCGCTGTTGCGCCGTGCCCCCGTGGCGAAGGCATTGACGTCGGGGGAGTCGTAGATCGCCACCTCGGGCATCCCGATCCCGGCCTCCGCGGCTTGGCGCCGCACGGTCTCCACGAGCCAGGTCTCGAGCTCTCCCCGGGGGGTCTCGATGGTGCGCGCGCCGGTGAGGCGCTTGGCCGTCCACTTGGAGATGGCGAGCGAGATCAGCGAGCCGCCGAAGCCGAAGACGGCGGCAAAGACGACCAGATTGTACAGGTCGAGCCCGACCCCCTGCTCGTCCAGAAGCCGTCCCACCCCGAGAAGGCTCAGCACCACGCTGAGCACGAGCACGATGGCCAGGTTCGTCACGACGAACAAGAACACTCTCTTCACTGCAACTGCCTCCTGTCTGGGTGGGCCGCGGCCGTCCGCCGCCCGGGTTACGGGTTCACGCGTCGGATCAAGATAGAGCACGGGGCGCCGGCGGGCAAGTCAAAGCGGACGGGGGAAATCCTTACGCCGCACTCCCTGGCCGCCCGCCTGCTCCTCGGCCAGCGGACGCCGAAAGCCCGGGACCGGGAGGAAGCCGAGGATTGCAACGCCGGCGTGCGGCACCTTCGCGGCCTCCACGGCTACCTGGACCGCCACGGGAGGGCGTCGCGCACCTTCTTCCGGCGCGTGCTCCGGGACGAGCACGTCGCGGCCCTCCTCGCCGAGGTGGCGGACGCGGTCCGGGAGAGGGCGGTCTGGCCGGCACGTTGCGCCGGGCCATCGCCGCCTTCGCCGCGGGCGGGCACTTCGTGGGCTACCGGGGGAGCTTCGACCTGGCCGAGGAGCTCGAGCAACTCCGGAGGGCGATCGCCGACCAGGTGCTCCCGCAGGAACCCCTGGCTGCCGCTGAGCTCCTGGAGGCCTTTCTCCACCTGGCCGCCTGCGGTACCGTGCGGTACAGAGGGGAGAAAGAATACCCCTGGGTCTCACCCTGCGGGTCGGGCCGGACCGGCGGGGGCGTATCCGGATGGGTGATCAGGTCCCGCAGGGGTGGCCCTGCGTAGGCCGTCGGAACCCCCCGGCTGGGTCCTCCCCGATCGGGGGGAAACGCGTAGCGGACGCCGTGACCATCCCGCGAACGTCCTTGAGGAGTAGCGGAGGATCGGTCGACACCCGGGAAGGACGGTTCGACTCCCGAGAGGACTTCAGGACTTTCGAAAGCGCGGGTCGAACTCGAAGGGCTGCGCTTTGCCCACTTGGATCCGGGCAAAGTCCGGGTGGGCAGGGTTCAGGACCAGAACGGACTCCTGTGGGACAACCGCTGATGGCGCCTGCAGGATGGCCGTCTGGGCACCGTCCACCCACTGCCGGCCGATCCGGGCGAGCTCGGGAGGGGCAGGGGTGTCTCGCCAGTTCCTCGGGAGCGTCTTCACATCGACGCGTTGGATCGGCAGATCCCCAGGAACGGATACCGGAAACGAGACGTAGGCGGCGGCCAGCTCTGCGGGGTCGAGGTGGACGAAGAGCTCGATGGCCGCCAGGGCCAGGGACTCGGCGGTGTAGACGACCGGGGTTCCCTTCGGGTTCCACCGCCCGCCGGCCAACCGGGCACCTTCCCCCGTGAACGCCTCGGACCGGCGTTTCGCCCGGCACAGCCGCCAAACGATCATCGGCGTCAGGAGAAGACGCCGTGGTCGATTCGGGTGAGCACGTCGTCGACCTGGCCGGCGCCGGCGTCCGTATCCAGGAGGTGGAGCGGAACTTGGCCGCCCAAGGCGCGGTTTGGCTTCTTCAGCCAGCGTTGGGCGGCTTCTTCGCTCTCGAGTACGTCGATGGCGTGGGCGACGACCCGGGCGAGACGAAACAGGCGGTCGGATTCCGCCGGCAGCAGCCGATCCTCCTTCTTGCGGCGGAGAAGCGTTCGCTTGGGGATCTGGAGCACCTGCGTGATCTCTGCCTGCTGGGCGCCGCAATGCTCCACGGCGCTCTCCAGGGAGCGGTAGGGCAAGCCGTGGCGGACCAGCTCCAAAGCGGCGGTCGTGGTAAACGCCCGCTTTCCCAGAGTGTCCTTCCCACCGAGCACGTCGAACGCCGTGGTTGGCATGAGTCTCCTCCCGCCGTGTGGGCCAATCGGCTTCTATCGTAGCGCCACTTGGCCTGAGAGGCAATAGACCTTCCCGGAAGCTGCTTTCGGCCGGTTCCCCTCGTCGATGGCCGCGACGATCCGCTCCCACTCTCCGAACCGAAAGGGTTCTGGAGGCTGCCTGCGCTTCGGCGGCGGGATCCGGCCATTGCGGAGCCGGTGCCGGGCGAGGGTGAAGGGATCCGACGAGCAGCCACAGCTGCTGCGCACGGGGGCCCCGGCAGATCACCCGCAGGGGGGTGAGCGCGTTCCGGATCCGGTTCCTTGGACCGGCCCGGGCGCACCAGGTCCATGACGAGATGCTCCACTACACCACGGAATCCGACGATGCGGGTCCCTCTGGCCCTCGCCCGATGCCGTCATGTCAAGATGCGCCGTGGCGGTTTGCAGAAGGTGGTCCTCCGGGTCAATCCGATCGTCTATTCCGTCGATCCAAGTGGTTGATACTGCGAGCCCGAGGTGGACCAGGGACGCAGGATCGGCAATGCTGCCTTCGGGGGGCAGCAGGGGGCAGCGTGCACGTCAGGTGGGAATGAAGGCGACGCCGAGAGTCCTGGTGGTCGAAGACGAACGGGCCATCGCGGCCTTGCTGCGGGGCCGGCTCGAGCGGGCGGGCTACGACGTGCAGGTGGCGGGAGACGGGCTCGCGGCCTGCAAGGCCATCGGGGAGAACCCGCCGGACCTGATCCTCCTCGATCTCGTATTGCCCGTCCTGGACGGTTGGAAGGTGTGCTCCATCGTGCGCACCTTCCCTGACCCGGAGGTGTCCCGGACCCCCGTCATCATGCTGACCTCCCAAGCGTCGCAGGAGGATCGTCTTCGGGGGCTGTGCAGCGGCGCCGACGACTACATCACCAAGCCCTTCTCCATGGAGGACGTGCTGCTCCGGGTGCGGGAGCAGCTCTCCCGGGGCCGGCGGGGGAGGGCTGCGGATGGCCCTGGAACCTCCGGAGGGGAACCGCGGCGCTGACGAGGTCCCGCCGCCAGGACCGGAGGCGAGGAAGGGATCGGGCGGGGCGGCCTATCGCGGGTAAACGGCGGCCAGAAAGGCCGCCAGGCGCTCAACCTCGGCCTCCAGCGCCGTGAGGGTCAGCGCCGCGCCCGCGAAGTCGCCGGCTTGCGCCCGCTTTCGCAGCCGGGAGGCCAGCCCGGTCGCCTCGGCTGCCTCCAGGAGGCGCAGGGACCCGAGAAAGGCGTGGGCGGCTCGGGAGAGCTCCTCGGCCTCGCGGCGCCAGAGGGCCCCTCTCAGCGCCTCGAGGTGCCCCGGGAGATCCTCGCGGAAGATGTCCAGGAGCTCGGCCAGGAAGGCGGGATCGCCCAGGGTCTTCTGCCGGAGCCTGCCGAGGTCGCAGGGCGCTGCCGCTTCTCCCCCTCCTTGGGGCGGTTCGCGGCCCTCCCCAAAGCCTCCCGGTCGCGCGGGCGCCGGCGGCGGTGGGTTCCGATCGGCACTCACCGGTTTTCTCCCGCGCGCGCCTTCGGCGCCCACCGCCCGGCGGTTCTCCCGGTCCGAGCGGGGGCGAGGAAGGGGGTGGCGCACTGGCCGACCAGGAGCGCCGCCCCGCTGGCGCCCAGGACGAGTCCCCAGGACGAGGCCCCCAACGGGCGCAGCCCCAGGACCTGCGCGAGCCAGGGAACGTAGACGGCGAAGAGGGCGAGGGCAACGCAGATCGCCAGGGCACCCCACACGTAGGGGTTGCCCGTGATCTCGTTGCGGAAGACAGGGGAGTCGCGGTCGCGCACGTTGAAGACGTGGAGGAGCCGGGCGAAGATCAGGGTCAGGAACGAGACCGTGACCGCGCCGGCGGCGTCGAGGTCGAGCACCAGGAGGGCGGCGGCGAAGGCGGCGAGGATCGCGGCCGACAGGATCAGGCTGTAGCCGCCGACGGCGACCCAGTGGCTGCGGGTGAGGATGGGCTCTTCGCGTCTTCGGGGCGGGCGGCGCATGACGCCCGGGGGTTCCGGGCCGACCCCGAGGGCGAGGGCGGGGAAGACGTCGCCGATCAGGTTCACGTAGAGGATCTGGAGGGGCAGGAGGGGGAGCGGTGCGCCGACCAGGCCGGCGGCGGTGAGGACGAGCACCTCGCTCACGTTGCCCGAGAGCAGGAAGACGATGAACTTGCGGATGTTCTCGAAGACCACCCGGCCGTACTCCACGGCCACGGCCACGGTGGCCAGGCGGTCGTCGGTGAGGACCATGTCGGCAGCCTCCCGGGCCACCTGGGTGCCGCGCTCTCCCATGGCCACCCCGATGTCGGCCTTCTTCAGGGCCGGCGCGTCGTTCACGCCGTCGCCGGTCATGGCCACCACGGAGCCCCGCTCCTGGTGCAGGCGCACCAGCTCGAGCTTCTGCTCGGGGCTCACCCGGGCGAAGACCGAGGCCCGCACGAGCCGCTCCTTGTCCTGGGCCGAGCGCTCCTCCGGGGACGCGAGCTCCTCCCCCTGGAGCGCAATGATCTCCTCCCCGCCGGTGAGGGCCACCGCCTCGGCCACGCCCACCGCCGTGTCCCGCTGGTCCCCGGTGACCATGATGATGCGGATGCCCGCGTCACGGCACCCGGCGAGCACCTCCTTGACGTCCTCCCGGGGCGGGTCCATCAGGCTCACCAGGCCCAGGAAGGTGAGGTCCCCGTAGGGATCGCCGTCTTCCGGGCCGCCCCGCTTCTCGGCCAGGGCCAGCACCCGCAGGCCCCGGCCGGCCAGCTCCCGGTTCTTCTGCTCCCACTGGCGGCGCTCCTCCTCGGACCAGCCCGCGGGGTCGTCCCCCTCGCCCCCGGCCGCCCGGGAGCACAGCTTCAGGATCGCCTCCGGCGCGCCCTTGACCGCGGTGCGCACCTCATCGCCCTTCCGGTGGACGGTCGCCATCCTCTTGGTCTCGGCGTCGAAGGCCACCTCCCGGACCTCGGGCCAGCGCCCCAGGAGGTCGTCCCGGTCCAGGTCCAGGCGGGCTGCGGCCTCGAGGAGTGCCACCTCCGTGGGGTCCCCCACGCTCCCGTCCTCGGCGCCGAGGCTGGCGTTGTTGCACAGGACGGCGACCTCCAGGGCGCGGCGCAGGAGCACGTCGTCCGCCGACGGCTCCTGCTCCCGGTCGAAGGGCACCTCC
>JBFLZB010000043.1 GCA_040756475.1 Thermodesulfobacteriota bacterium | reverse complement strand
CCCTCCGGCGGCGCAGAATCCCGTGAGATTCTGGAGGTCCGTGGCATTCCAGCGAGGGAACGGGAGGGCATCCCGTGTCCGCGGCACATCGCCAAGTCCGCCTGCGCCGCCTCCGGGGAGGCCCCCGGCCCGCCCTGGGCGCAGCGCGGCACGCCGCACGCCGGTGAGGTCCGGGGAGAAAATTGACGCATCGTTCAAGATCTCAGGTCCACGAGGATTTCAGCCGCTGGGGAGAGATCCCGGGTCGCCACCGACCCCGCGAGTGCTTATAATCTGTCCCATGTCACTCACGAGGGGACTCCCCGGAGCGGAACACGATCAGGCCACGGCGGTGAGGCGCAAGGAGCGCCTGCGACGGCCACGCCTCTACAAGGTGCTGCTCCACAACGACGACTACACCACCATGGAGTTCGTGGTGAGCGTGCTCGTCACCGTCTTCCATCGAACCGAGGGCGAGGCCGTGGAGATCATGCTGCACGTGCACCGCAAGGGAGTCGGGGTGGCGGGCGTCTACCCACGGGAGATCGCGGAGACGCGCGTCGCCAAGGTGGCCCGCCTGGCCCGGGAAGCCGAGTTTCCCCTGCGCTGCACCATGGAGCCGACTGGATGACCATTACCAAGGAACTGCAAGTTGCGTTCAGCACCGCCGTGCAGGAGGCGCTCGAGCGCCGGCACGACCTCGTGTCCCTGGAGCACGTGCTCCTGGGCATGCTCCAGGATCCCTACGCGGTGGAGATTCTCCGGGCGTGCGGCGCCGACGTGGCGGAGCTGCGCCGGGGTCTGGAGTCGTACCTCGGGGCGGTGGAGGCCGTGCCGGAGGGTGCCAAGCTCGAGATCGAGCAGACCCTGGCCGTGACCCGAGTGCTCCAGCGGGCGGCCGATCACGTCTTGTCTGCCGGCAAGAAGGAGATCGACGCCTCCGACGTGCTCGTGGCCATGTACCGCGAGGTGGAGTCCCAAGCCGTGGCCCTGCTGCGCGCACAGGGGGTAACCCGTATCGATCTGCTCCACGCCATCTCCCACGGGGTTCCCAAGCCGGGGGAGGAGCCGCCGGAAGAGGAGGCCTCGGAGCCCGAGGAGTCCGAGGAACCCGAGGGCGAGGGCCCCGAGCCCCAGGTACCCCGTCCCGTGCGGGACCCCCTGGCTGCGTTTACCGCCAACCTCGTCCAGCGGGCGGCCGAGGGAGGGATCGATCCCCTCATCGGCCGGGCCGCGGAGCTGGAGCGCACCGTGCAGGTGCTTTGCCGGCGCCGGAAGAACAACCCGGTGTACGTGGGGGAGGCCGGGGTGGGGAAGACCGCCGTGGCCGAGGGCCTGGCCCTGGCCATCCACGAGGGCCGCGTCCCGGAGCCCCTGAAAGGGGCCGAGCTCTTTGCCCTCGACATGGGGGCGGTCATTGCCGGCACCAAGTACCGGGGGGAGTTCGAGCAGCGGATCAAGGCCGTCATCGAGGCGATTTCCAAGCGCCCCAACGCCATCCTCTTCATCGACGAGATCCACACCATCGTCGGAGCCGGCGCGGTGAGCGGCGGCACCCTGGATGCCTCGAACCTCCTCAAGCCCGCCCTGGCCGAGGGGCGGCTGCGGTGCATCGGCTCCACGACCTTCAAGGAGTACCAGAGTGCATTGGAGCGAGACCGAGCGCTCGCGCGCCGGTTCCAGAAGATCGAGATCCGAGAGCCATCGGTGGGCGAGACCGTGCAGATCCTCAAGGGGCTGCGGTCCCGGTACGAGGAGCACCACGGGGTGCGCTATGCCGACCGCGCCCTGGAGCTCGCTGCGGAGCTCTCGGCCAAGTACCTGACCGATCGCCACCTCCCGGACAAGGCCATCGACGTCCTGGACGAGTCGGGCGCCGCGGCCCGGCTTGCCCGCCCGAGCCGCAAGACCGTGCGGGCGCGGGACGTGGAGACGCTGGTGGCGAAGATGGCCCGGGTGCCGCCCCGCACCGTCTCCACCACCGACCGGGAGCGGCTCGCCAGCCTGGAGCAGGACCTGAAAGAGGTGGTCTTTGGTCAGGATGGGGCCGTAGAGAGCCTGGTGGCCGCCATCAAGCTCTCCCGCGCGGGGCTCGGGAGCCCCGACCGGCCGGTGGGCTCGTTCCTCTTCTCGGGGCCCACGGGGGTGGGGAAGACCGAGCTCGCCCGTCAGCTCGCCCGGGTCCTGGGAGTCGAGCTCTTGCGCTTCGATATGAGCGAGTACATGGAGAAGCACGCGGTCTCCCGGCTCATCGGGGCCCCTCCGGGCTACGTGGGGTTCGACCAGGGGGGGCTCCTGACCGACGCGGTCCTCAAGCACCCGTACGCCGTGCTCGTGCTCGACGAGATCGAGAAGGCGCACCCCGACATCTACGGCATCCTCCTCCAGGTGATGGACCACGCCACGCTCACCGACAACAACGGGCGCAAGGCCGACTTCCGAAACATCGTCCTGGTCCTCACCACCAACGCGGGGGCCCAGGAGCTCTCCCACGAGAGGATCGGCTTCGGGGGTACGGCCGCCGGACACCACGGGGAAAAGGAGGCCATCGAGCGCACCTTCTCCCCGGAGTTCCGCAATCGGCTCGACGCCTGGATTCCCTTTGCTCACCTCTCGGCGGAGGTCATCGAGCGGGTGGTGGACAAGCTGGTGGCGGAGCTGGCCGACCAGCTCGCCGAGCGCAGGGTGGGGATGGCGCTCTCGCCGGAAGCCCGGCGTTGGATGGCCGAGCGAGGCTACGACCGCCGGCACGGCGCCCGGCCCATGGCCCGCCTGATCGACCGGGCCATTCGGCGCCGCCTGGCCGACGAGCTGCTCTTTGGCCGGCTCCAGGGCGGAGGCACCGTCCGGGTGGGGGTCGAGGGAGAGGAGCTCTCCCTCGCGGTCGAGGGGGCGGCGCCCGCCCTGCGGAAGAAGGAAGGCGAGCCCGCCGCCGCAGTGCCGTAACCGCAGCCGGACAGGGAAGCAACTCCCCGCGTAACCTTCGAGCCGCTGGGAGCATCTATGGCTACGAGCCTGGAGGCGCCCCGCGCCGCGCAGGCCGACTGCTGAGGCCTGGGAGCTTAGACCCAGGCTTTGGCTTTTTCTGCGCTCGTCCTGGCGACCGGCCCGTCACGAAAATGGCGGGCCGGTTTCGATTTGGCAACCCGACGGTGCCCCGGCAAGCCCGCGAGGCGTTCGGGCCCGCCGTTTTGCCGCGACTGGGGGATGGCACGGTCCATGCCTGCTTGCTTGGGGTGCCCGGCAGAAACAGCGGCACCTCAAGCCCGGATGCCCCGTGACCGATGGGGTATTCGAGCCTCGGCCGGGAAGACCCGGGCCTTCCTCCCGGGAGAACCGGGGGGGACGGCAGCTACGGACGGCCCCGGGGGGCCGGCGAAAGGAGCACCGGTGGACCGAGTGACGTTGGTATGGGTGGCCCGAGGGGGGGCCTCCACGAAGGTTCTCGCGCTGCCCAAGGCGGCGGTGGCCGGAGTGGTCGGGGGGTTTTTTCTCTTCCTCGCCCTGGCGGCGGGGAGCCTGTACTGGGTTCGCGCCGTCTCCCAGGAGTCCGCGAGCCGCATCGCCGAGATCCAGGGGCTCGCCGAGGCCGTGGGGCGGCTGTCGGCCGAGCGGGACGAGGGCGAAGCCGCGGCCCGGGAGCTGCTGCGGCAAAACCAGCGGATGGAGGAGGAGCTCCAGGAGATTCGCGCCACCGAGGGCAGAATTCGACGCTTCCTGGGTCTGAACGAGCCGACCTACGACGAGAAGCGCTCCCACCAGGGGGGCATGGGCTCCCCCGGCGACGAAGAGGGACCGCTGGGAGGAGGCCCGCTCCCGTTCGGCGAGGACGAGGCGGTTGCGGCGGGCTTTGCCGAGGTCTCCCGCACGCTCCGAACCGGTCTGCAGGAAGTCGTGGCCCACCTGGAGGAACGCAAGGCCGAGTCGCGGCGCATTCCCCTGATCCTGCCGGTGGAGTCCGAGCAGGTCTGGCTCTCCAGCGCCTTCGGGTGGCGCGACAATCCCCTCTCGGGTCTGGGACGCGAGTTCCACAACGGGGTGGACATCGCCGGGCCGTGGAAGACGCCCATCCTGGCACCGGCGGACGGGGAGGTGGAGCAGGTTGGAAAGGACCGCCGCCTGGGCGTCTACATGAAGCTCCGGCACGGGAGTTCGGTCCAGACCATCTACGGCCACATGGCGTCCGCCGCGGTGAAGGCCGGCAAGCGGGTCAAGCGCGGCGAGGTGATCGGGCACATGGGCAACACGGGGCGCAGCACGGGTACCCACCTCCACTACAGCGTCAGCGTCGGAGGGAAGTACGTCGATCCCCAGGACTACATCTGGGATCGGCCCTTTAGAACCCTCAAACTGTGAGCAGAGACCATGGGCATCTTCGGTTCCCGGGCGGAAGGCAAGGCGCAGAGCCGTTCCATCGACACGATCATCGGTGCGGAGGCCGTGTTCGAGGGCACGCTCACCACCCAGAACAGCGTGTGCATCGAGGGCACCTTCCGGGGCACGCTGCGCAGCGAGGGCACGGTGATCCTGAGCCGGTCCGGCACCATCGAGGCGGATGTGGTGGCGGGGTACGTGTCGGTGAACGGGACCCTGCGGGGCAACGTGCAGGCGCTGGCGCAGTTGGACGTGGGGGAGACCGGGGTGATCCACGGGGACGTGCAGGCGGCCTCGGTCACCGTGGCCAAGGGCGGCGTGCTGGAGGGGACCTGCCGGAGGCTCGCCGTGCCGGCCTCGCAGCCTGTGGTTGCCGAAGCGTCCAAGCTCCCCCCCGAGGCCGTGGCCTTCCCCCAGCGCGTGCGCCGGGAGCAGCGGCCGGTCCAGACGGCCGGCGAGCCCGCGGCCGCCCAGGGGTAGGTTTCGGGTCTGCCGGCGGTCAGCCGCGCCGGCCCTCCCAGCGTGGAGACGCCAAATTCCGCAGGGAGGGTCGTAGGGGCGAGGCATGCGTTGCCCCTGCCAGTTTCTACCGCGAGGACCCGAGGGAGGCCGCCGCATCCAGGTAGGCGTCGAGGACCCGCCGCTCCTCGGGGGTGAGATCACTGCGGGCGACGTCGTAGGTCTCGCCCGGGCGGGGGAGGGGCACCGTGAGGGTCGACAGGACGCGGCGCAGCCCCCCGCACTCGGCTTCCAGAAAGGGGAGGGGCAGCCCCTCGCACCACCCTGCCAGGCGTTCCCCCATACCGCTGCGCACCTGGACCGTGATGCTCTTCGGCAGCGCCAGGGGCGTGACGCGGTATCGGTCTGCTTCGCGGGCCACGCGAACGCGGCCGACCAGTTCCTGCTCCTGCTCGGGCAGGATCACCGGGTCGGACTGCTCCGTCCCCAGTCCGAACGCCTCCACCCCAGCCCAGAGGATGCCCCGTCCCTGGCCCCGCGCCGCCAGGCGTGCCCCGTGGGACCCGTCCGCCAGCGGCCAGAGGGTGAGCCGGTGGGAGGTGAGGGTCAACGACGCGCTGCGCGCCTCGAGCCGCACCCGAATGGGGCCCCACTCCACCGGCGCGGCCTCCATCTTCAGGCCCTCGTAGGCTCGCCCGGCCCCCTCGAAGGTGAACTCGGACGCGGCTCCCCCCGCCTCCTGTGCTGCCCCAAGTAGCCAGACGACCAAGATCGCCCCTGTCGCCTGTCGCAACCCCGTCTCCCCGCGCCCGTCTCGCCAACGGAAGGCACGGTAGCGGCCTTGGCCGCGAATCGTCGCCCCGGGGAGCGCAAGCCCTTCACCGTTCGCGGGCAAGCCCGCTCCTGCGCACCTCATCCCCGGAGCTTTCCAGGCCTTCCTTCAAGGTCTCACAGCCTCCGGGCATAGGGGGCGAAGCGGTCCGGCACCCGGGCCAGGGACCCCGCGTCGGGATACTGACCGAGCTGGGTGCGCAGGCGGGCCAGGCGCTCCGCCAGGGGCGGGTGGGTCGAGAACCACGACCCGCCCTTCTGGGCGGTGGCCTCGTGGCGCTGGAGCATCTCGAGCACCCGCACCATGCCGGCCGGGTCGTAGCCGGTGCGGTAGGCGGTCGCCATGCCGGAGGCGTCGGCCTCGAACTCCATGTTCCGGTCCAGGCCCTTGTCGAAGAGCACCCCCTGGAGGTCGCCGATCATCCCCTGGAACTCCCGGCCCTTGTCCCCCCTCATGGTTGCGGCGGTGAGCTTTCCCACCCCCGAGAAGAACTGGGCCCGGCGAATGGACTGGAGGGCGTGCCGGTGGGCCACGTGCCCCACCTCGTGGGCGAGCACCCCGGCCAGCTCAGCCTCGTCGGCCATGGATTTCACGAGCCGAGAGCTCACGAAGATGATGCCGCCGGGGCACGCGAAGGCGTTGTAGAGGTCGCTGTGCACCACCACGAAGCGGTAGGGAATTTCGGGCCGGGAAGAGTTTCGCGCCACGGCGTTGCCCACCCGGTTCACGTAGCGCTGGAGCTCGGGATCGTCCACCGGGCGGCCGTACCGGGCGAACCCCTCCAGGGCCAGGCTCTCCCCGATCACCACCTCGGTTTCGTAGGGCACCTGGGTCGTCCCGGCCAGCAGGTCGGTGACCCCGCCGATGATGAGCCCGGTGCGGTCGGGCCGCTTCGCCGGCTCGGCGGGGGCCGGCTCCGCGCCCGCGGGGGGCTCGGCGGGCCGGGGGGCGAGCTCTTTGAGGACGCCCTTGCCCAGCCGGTCCAGGAAGGCGCCGGCCCCCGCCGGGACCAGGGCCGCGGCCAGGACGACGAGAAGGATGCGGGTGGTGGGCTTCATGCTCTCCTCTCCCTCGCCCCTACCGGGCGTACTCGCCGATGCGGCCTTCCTGGAGGAACGCCTCGAGCTCGTCTTCGGCCACCACGAGGGCCAGCACCCGGTCGAGGGCCTCCCGGTTCTCCCTGGGGGTCCCGGCGCCGTCGGCGTACTCGGTGGTCTCGGGGGAGAGGCCTCGGATGCTCCGGGAGGTGTCGGCGGATGCCGCCTGGATGGTGCTGCGGCCGGTGACCCCGCCGAAGAGCCCCGAGCCCCCGGCGGGGGCGGCGGCGGGCGGGGTCTCGGTCACCTTGCCCCGGTAGATCCACCCCTCGACCCCTCCCGGCCCCGCGACCCGGTACCAGGCGTCGCGGGTCTCGCGCACCTGGAGTTCGGTTCCCAGGGCCAGATCGGCCACCGTGGCGGAGGTGGCGCGGGTGTCGGCCTTGAGCTTGGTCCCCGTGGAGGCCACCCACACGGTGGTCTGTGCCAGGGCCGTGCCCGCGGCGGCCAGGGCCAGGAGCATCCAAAGGATGAAGGAGTTGCGCCGCATGGTGCCTCCTCGGCGTCGCGTGGGACCGTATGGGTTGGCGGAGGGAATGGAAGCCGGTACCCCGCCCGGGCGCCCCTTCCCCCGGAAGCCCGTCCTTGGATTCTTCCCCGGTGGCGCCCCCCCGTCAAGTAGGGGCGACGCCCGCGATCCGCGCTCATTCGATGAGGGGCCCCTCACGACACCGGTGCGCCTGGCTTCATCGGTTTCCACCGGCCCACGCCCCATCTGCCCCGGGGGAGAGGCCGGGGTCGGGCAAACCCTCAAGTCCGCGCCGGGGGTGCCGATGAGAGGGGGGGAACCGGTCTGCCCAGGAGGGATCCATGGATCTGGCTACGGTCATCGGTCTCGCCGCGGGGGTGGGGCTGATCGTCTCTGCGCTCCTCTTGGGGGGTGCGCCTCTCGCGTTCATCGACGTGCCGTCGATACTCATCGTCATCGGCGGGGTCACCGCGGTGACCTTCATCATGTTCCCGCTGCGCACGGTTGTGGGATCGATCCAGGTGGCCATCAAGGCCTTTCGGGACGACACCTGGAACCTGGATGCGATCATCGACCAGATGGTGAGCCTCTCGCGTCTGGCGCGCACCAACGGCATCCTGGCCCTGGAGGACGCGGAGAAGGAAATCAAGAACCCCTTCCTCAAGAAGGGCATCCAGCTCGCCGTGGACGGCAACGAAGAGGAGCTCATCCGGTTCATCATGGCCACGGATGTCAGCTTCACCCGGGAGCGGCACGCCATCGGGCAGAAGGTCTTCAAGCAGATGGGGGCCATGGGGCCCGCCTTCGGCATGATCGGCACGCTGATTGGCCTCGTGCAGATGCTGCGCACCCTGGACGACCCGTCCTCCATCGGGCCGGCCATGGCGGTGGCGCTGCTCACCACCTTCTACGGGGCCCTCATCGCCAACCTCGTGTGTCTGCCCATCGCCAACAAGCTCGAGTTCCGGAGCAAGGAAGAGGCCCTGGCCAAGCAGGTGGTCACCGAGGGGATCATCTCCATCATGCAGGGGGCCAACCCCAAGGTCCTCAAGGACAAGCTGGAGGCCTTCGTGGCACCCACCCTGCGGCGGGAGAAGCGGGACGGCTCCCCCGCCGGCCGCGCCGCCGAGGAGGCGGCCTGAGCCGTGAAGCTCGACCAGTTGATCTCCCGGGGGAGCCAGGACGAGGTGGAGGAGGGGGCCCCTGCCTGGATGGCCACCTTCGCCGACATGGCGACCCTGCTGCTGACCTTCTTCATCCTGCTCCTGTCCTTCGCCAACCTGGATGCCGTGAAGTTCCGGGAGATGCTCGGCAGCGTCAAGGACGCCTTCGGGGTGCAGAAGGAGGTCATGGGAGACTACATGGCCCGGTCCACCACGGCGCTGGACTTCACCGTGCACTCTGCCGCCGAGGAAGCCGAGCAGGCGCAGAAGGACCAGGCCCCGTCCATGGAGCAGGCCCTGAGCATCATCCAGGCTTTGTTCCAGGACCTCGGGGCCGTGGCCGAGGTCTTCCTGGACGAAGAAGGGGTCACGGTGCGGGTCGAGGGCAAGCTCCTCTTCCCCTCGGGCTCGGCCCAGCTGCGGCCGGAAGCCGGCGGGGTGATGGAGCGCATCGCGGGGCTCCTCCACAACTACACCTTCGATCTCTACATCCTGGGCCACACCGACTCCGTGCCCATCGAGACCGCCCAGTTCCCGAGCAACTGGGAGCTCAGCTCGGCCCGGGCTGCCGCGGCCCTGCGCTACGTGGTCCACCGCGGGGTGGACCCCCGGCGCCTGGTCTCCGTGGGTTTTGCCGAGAGCCGGCCCATCGACACGAACGCCACCCCCGAGGGGCGCTCGCGCAATCGCCGGGTGGAGTTCCTCTTCAAGAGCCCCGAATTCCTCCCGGGCGGCGGATTTCGGGAAGCTCGGCCCTGACCCGGGAGGGGGACCGGGGAACGAAACTTTTTTTCGGCCCCCCCCCAAAATTCACTCCTTTGGGCGATGCGCAACCCAGGAACTCCCCCGTAAGATGCCCCCGCTTCCTAGAAGCGCGCCTCTCCGGGGACGTTGCGCAAGGCCCTTCGGGGCCGGTTCCGAACTCGGCCCCTCCCGCCCGTCGGGAGGGGCCATCGTTCGTTCGGGGAGGGGGGGTTCCCGGGTTCTCATCGGTATCGGGATCGACTTCGATACCGATCCCGATACCGATGGGGAGGGGGAGACCCCTGCGGTGGCCCTACGCGTTCCCAGGGTCCTCCGAGCGGCGGTAGATGCGGTGGATGGGGCTCACGTGCTCCAGGAGCCCCCAGGGGCGGCCGAGGGCGGTCTCGCTCGCGCCCAGCACCAGGTAGCCCCCGGGCCTCAATGCTTGCCGAAGCCCCAGGATGAGCTCTTCCTGCACCGGCCGCCGCAGATAGATGAGGAGGTTGCGGCAGGAGACCAGGTCCATTCCGGTGGGGTGGGTGCGGGAGTCCAGGAGGTCCGCCCGCCGAAAGCGCACGACGCGCCGCAGCTCGGGCCGCACCCGCCAGGTGCCGGCTCCCAACCGTTCGAACGCCTCGTCCCGCACGGGCGCGGGGAGCTCCTCGACGTGCCGATGGCCGTAGACCCCAGCCTGCGCCGCCGCCAGAGCCCCCTCGTCCACGTCGGTCGCGACCACGGCCACCCTTTGGGCGAGGCCCCGGGACCGGGCATAGCGCCTCAGGGAGATGGCGAGGCTGTAGGCCTCCTGGCCGCGGGCGCAGGCCGCGCACCATACCCGCAGGATGTCCCCCGTACCGGGCCGGAAGAGCGCCGGGTACGCGAGCGCCTCCAGCGCCGCAAAGACGTCCGGATCCCGAAAGAACCCCGACACCTGCACGCTGACGCCCCGCGCCAGTTGGGCGGCCTGGGCGGCTGCATCCTGCCCCGCCTGCTCCAGGTGGTCCAGGTAGACTTCGGGGTCCGCGAAACCGGCCTCGCGGGCAAGCGCCCGCACGTGGCGCAGGAGCAGGTTGTCCTTGTAGGGGCCCAGATCCGCCCCGGCCAGGGAGAGAACCAGCCGGCGGGCCCGCAGGGCGAGGGGAGAGGGGTCACCCACGGCGGGGGAAGTGATCGAATCCCAGGGCGCCCGGCATCGCCAGGGGCGCACCCCTGCGGGTGAGGGAGAGCTCCTGGGTCGTCCCCACCCGGCCGATCCGGCGCACCCGGGTTCCGGCCTCCCGGGCTGCCTCGAAGATCCGGGCGCGGCGCGGCGGGGGGGCGGTAAAGAGGAGCTCGTAGTCTTCCCCTCCGGCGAGCACCAGGGGCAGGGGCTCCACTCCCAGGGCCGCCGCGACCCCCGCCAGGTCCGGCGACACCGGCAGGCGCTCGGCCCACACCTCGGCGCCGACCCCGCTGGCCCGGAGCACGTGCCCCAGGTCTTGGAGCAGGCCGTCGGAGACGTCGATGAGGGCGGTGGCGAGGCCTGCGTCTCCCAGGGCCGCTCCCAGGGCCAGCCGGGGCTCGGGGCGCCGGTGGCGCTGCGCCAGGGTGCTCCGGGCCCGGTCCCCGGTGTCTTCGCCCGCCTCCAGGAGTCGAAGCCCCAGGGCGCTCTCCCCCGGGGTGCCGCTCACGTAGAGGTCGTCGCCCGGCCGCGCCCCCGAGCGCAGCACCGGCCCGGCGGCCCCGGCCAATCCCAGCAGCGCCACCGAGACCACCACCAGGGGAGCCGACGACGTGTCCCCCCCGATCACGGGGCAACCGAAGGCGGCGCTCCCCTCCTCGAACCCCGCGTACAGATCCTCGATCCAGTCCAGGGGCAGGTCCCCGGGGGCGGCCAGGCACACGGTGCAGGCCAGGGGCCGACCCCCCATGGCCGCCACGTCGCTCGCGTTGGCTGCCAGGCACTTGTAGCCCAGGTCCCGCGCGCCGGTGGTCCGGCGCCGGAAGTGGACGTTTTCCACCAGCTGGTCGGTGGTGATGAGGAGCGGCCGGCCCGGCGCGGGGACGACCGCCGCGTCGTCGCCGGGGCCCACCCATCCGGGGGGGTGGGGCCGGTCGAAGAGACCCAGGGCCTCCAGCAGGCCGAACTCCCCCAACTCCCGAAGCATCATGGGGGCGGCGCCTGCCCGGGGGCGCTGCCCGGGTCCGCGGAAGGGGCCGCGCCGGAGGCGGCGGGCCGGAGCGCCACGGCGAGCACCTCGTCGAGGGTCTGGACCAAGTGAAAACGCAGGGCCTTCTTCAGCTTGGGGGGAAACTCCTCCAGGTCCTTGCGGTTGCGCTCGGGGAGGATCACCTTCTTGAGGCCCGCCCGCATGGCGGCGAGGCACTTTTCCTTTACTCCGCCGATGGGCAGGACCCGGCCCCGCAGGGTGATCTCGCCGGTCATTCCGACCGTGTGGTCCAGGGGCCGGCCGGTCATGATGCTCACCAGCGCCGAGGCCATGGTCACCCCGGCGGAGGGGCCGTCCTTGGGAATGGCGCCGGCCGGCACGTGGAGGTGGATCTCCCGCTGGTCGAAGAAGTCCTCGGCCACTCCCAGGTCCTTGGCCATGGAGCGGGCGCAGGACAGGGCCGCCTGGGCCGACTCCTTCATCACGTCGCCGAGCTGGCCCGTGAGGATGAGCTTGGGCGCCCCCTTCATGGTGGTCACCTCCACGTGGAGGATCTCGCCACCCGCCTGGGTCCAGGCGAGCCCCGTGGCCACGCCCACCTGGTCGTCCTCCACCTCGGCCTCGGGCAGGAAGCGGGGCGGCCCCAGGTAGCGGTGGAGGTTGCGGCGGGTGATGGCGTACTTCTTGACCCGGCCCTCCGCCACCTTGCGCGCCACCTTGCGGCAGAGGTTGGCCACCTCCCGCTCCAGGTTGCGCAGGCCCGCCTCCCGGGTGTACTGGTCGATGAGGAGGTTTACCGCGTCGTCGGAGAAGTCGATGTGCCGCGCGTCGATGCCCTGCTCCTCCATCTGGCGCGGCACGAGGTAGCGCCGGGCGATGTGGAGCTTCTCCTCCCGGGTGTATCCCGAGAGGTGGATCATCTCCATCCGGTCCAGCAGCGCCGGCGGGATGGGGTCGATGAAGTTGGCCGTGCAGATGAACATGACCTTGGAGAGGTCGAAGGGCACGTTCAGGTAGTGGTCCTCGAAGGTGCTGTTCTGGGCCGGGTCGAGCACCTCCAGGAGGGCCGAGGCCGGGTCGCCCCGGAAGTCCTGCCCGATCTTGTCGATCTCGTCGAGCATGAACACGGGGTTTCGCGCCCCTGCCTTCTTGAGGCCCTGGACGATGCGCCCGGGCATGGCGCCCACGTAGGTGCGGCGGTGCCCCCGGATCTCGGCCTCGTCCTTCACGCCCCCCAGGCTCATGCGCACGAACTTGCGGCCCATGGCCCGGGCGATGGACTGGCCCAGGCTGGTCTTCCCCACCCCCGGCGGCCCCACGAAGCACAGGATGGGCCCCTTGGCGCTGGGCTTGAGCTTGCGCACGGCCAGGTGCTCGAGGATGCGGTCCTTGACCTTCTCCAGGTCGTAGTGGTCCTCGTCGAGGATCGCCTTGGCCCGGGGGATGTCGATGTTGTCCTTGGAGACCTTGCGCCAGGGCACCTCCACGAGCCAGTCGATGTACGTGCGGATCACCGCCGCCTCCGCCGAGGAGGGGGGCATGTCCTTCAGGCGCTGGAGCTCCCGGTCGGCCTCCTTGCGGGCCTCCGTGGGCATCTTGGCCTTTTCCACCTTCTCCCGCAGCGACGCGATCTCCTCGCCGCGGTCGTCCGAGATCCCGAGCTCCTCCTGGATGGCCTTGAGCTGCTGGCGCAGGAAGTACTCGCGCTGGCTCTTGTTCATCTCCTCCTTGGCGGCCGACTTGATCTTGGCCTGGACCATGAGCACCTGGAGCTCTCGGTCCAGGAGCGCATGGATGCGCTCGATGCGCTCCTTGGGCTCCACCGCGTCGAGCACCTGCATGGCGTCGGCTACCTTGAGGTTCACGTTGGCCGCCACGATGTCGGCCAGGCGGCCCGCGTCCTCCACGTTTTCGAGGATCATCATGATCTCGGTGGAGATCCCCTTGCCCATGTTGATGATCTCGTCGAGTTTCTCCCGCACCGAGCGCATGAGGGCCTCGGCCTCGAAGTCGGCCTTGCCGGCGGGGGCCTCCTCGATGACCTCCACCTCCACCCGGTAGCCGGGGCTCTCGGCGACCACGGCCTTGCGGCGGGCCCGGCTCAGGCCCTGCACCAGCACCTTCACCCGGCCGTCGGGGAGCTTGAGCATCCGCATGATCATGGCGGCGGTGCCCATCTCGTAGAGGTCGTCGGGCTCGGGGTCCTCGGTGGCCACTTCCTTCTGGGTGGCCAGGAAGAGCATCCGGTCACCCTGGAGGGCCTCGTCGACAGCAGCCACGGACTTCTCGCGGCCCACGAAGAGCGGCAGGATCATGTACGGAAACACCACCACGTCGCGCACCGGGAGCATGGGCAGCACCCCGGGGATGTCGAGGGTGGCGGGAACGCCCTCCTCTCCCTCGGGGGCCTTCAGGATGTCGTCGCGTTCGGACATGCGGTCACCTTTACTCGATGGGGATCTGCCGGTGGGTCTTGCGCCGTTCCTCGACCCGGGGAACTCGGATCTCGAGGACGCCATCCCGATAGCGCGCCCTGCCCCGGGCGGGATCGCCTGACGCCGGCAACACGACGAGGCGCTGGAAGGGCCCGAAGGTGCGCTCCAGGCGCAGGTAGGTCCACCTGTGGGTGTCCGGGGGCTTGGTCCCCCGAAGCACCAGAAAGCTCGGCGCGCCGTAGAGCTCCATCGCGCCCCGATCGGCCCCCGGCAGGTCTGCCCGGACCAGGATCTCGTCTTCGGTCTCGATCACGTCCACCGGCGGCCAGGGGGGTTTGTCCTCCAGGCCGGCCAACCCGGCCTCCTCGCCGAAGAGCCGCCGGAAGAGGGCCTCCACCTCCTGGCGGAAGTACTCCAGGCGTTCCAGGATGTCGCGGGGAATCCGGCTCATGGTCCCCTCGGCGGCGGGTCGTCCGGCGGGTCGGTGGCCGGATCATAGCGACGGCCCCCGGGAGCGTCAAGAAACCGACACCGGGCACAGCGCGGGCATCTCCTCGCCGGTCGACCCGTCCTTCCGTGGGGGCTTTCGATGGAGCCCGAACCGTCGGCAGCCCTTTCACGTCACTGGATCGGAACGCTGGCCAGGGCGGCCCCGGAGCTGGCTCGGAGCCGGGCGTCGGCGCTCCTGGCCTCTGACCCCTGCGAGGTCGTCTTCCGGAGCGCGGCCGAAAGCGCCGGCGATCCTCGACGCCCCCCAACCTGCTCTCATTCGAGCCAGAAGTTCCCCATGTCGATCTCGACTTCCGGAAAGGGCTCGGCGCGCACCCGGTCGTCCTCGGCGTAGAATCCCAGGACCACCCAGGCCCCGTCCCGGAGCGCGAACACCTCCAGGGTCTTGTTGCCCGGGTCCAGAAGCCACGCGTGCGGCACGGCGTGCTCCCGGTAGATGCCCATCTTTCGCACCCGGTCCGTCCGAATCGTGTGGGGAGAGAGGATCTCGCAAACCCAGTCCGGGACGGCGGAGATCCAGTTGTGGTCTTCCTCTGAGGGGAAGCGCTCCTTCCTCCAGCCCGCCAGATCCGGGACGACCGTGTGCTCTCCGATCCGGACCTCGGGCTCGACCAGGAGGATCCAGCCGCCGGGGCCGCCGCGCCCGAAGTCGTAGGGAGGCGCGAGCTCGCCGCTCAGGGCGAAGGCGGCCTTGGCGTGCTTCCTCGACGGCCGGGGGGTCACGATCAGCTCCCCGCCGAGGATCTCCCCGATCACGTGGTCGGGAAGGGCGAGGAGGTCTTCGTAGGTCGCCTTCTTGGCGACGGGCTGGGGCATGGGTGGGCTCCTCCGGGAGCAGGTACGAGGGCGGCGGCCCCGCCCATCATAGCGTGTCGCGCCCCATCTCGCGAGGTAGTCCATACCAGCGATCGAACCGAGGGCGAGCCCTTTGGCCTCCCGGACCCCGCTTGCCACCCAGTCGACGGCTCCGGTGGTTGCGCGCCCTCGACCCCTTCCCGACTCTTCTGTTACCCTCGGGCCTTCTCCTCCAGCTTCCGTGAACGAGATGAGCGCCCGACCGACTTCGAGGGCCCTGTCCCTCCTCATTGTCCTGCTCGCTGCGCTCGGCGGCGCCTGTGCAGCCCCGCAGCGGCGGGGACCTCCTCCCGAGGCCGTGCCCCGCATCGGGGTCGAGCTCGAGGGGCGGGTGTTCGTGCCGGCCCGCCGCCCTCCGGAGGGCGTGCCGGCGGAGCGGCTCCCGGAGCCGGCTCCCGAGCCCGTCCCGGCAGGGGAGAGGCCCCGGGAAGCCATGGAGGAGCCCGAGGTCCCGGAGCCGGCGGCGCCCGCCGTCGCGGAACCCACGCCCGAGGGCCTCCTGGCCGAAGACCGCTTCGCCGAAGCACTGGAGCTCCTGGACGAAGCCGGGGAGGCAGCCCCTCCCGCCGTCTGGCGCCTGAGGGCAGAAGCCCTCCAGGGGCTGGGTCGCCGCACCGAGGCGGTGTGGGCGTACGTCGCCGCCCTGCCGGGCGCGGACGAGATCGACGCGGAGGACCTGAGGGCCCGGTCGCGCGCCCTCCTCGACGCCCTGGGGGAGGAAGAGCTCGCGCGGGTCGCCCAGGAGTGCCCCCTGTGCCCCGAAGGGGGATACGCCCGCCTGCGCCGGGCCCGGCTGCTGTATGGGCACGGGCAGGCAGGGGAGGCCGAGGCGCTGCTCGGGGGGGTGCTCTCCGATTTCCCGGAGGATCCGCTCGGGAGGGTCGCCGAGGCGCTGCTCGCCCAGTGGGTCGCGGTGC
Organism: Thermodesulfobacteriota bacterium; assembly: GCA_040756475.1. Classification (NCBI taxonomy): domain Bacteria; kingdom Pseudomonadati; phylum Thermodesulfobacteriota; species Thermodesulfobacteriota bacterium. Next base: position 12,102 of record JBFLZB010000043.1, on the reverse strand, counting down.
GGTCGGTGGTTCCGGGCCTCTACGGACTCATTCTTCCCCTCTCCGGCCCGCTCCAGCCCATCGGCGAGCGGGCCCTGCGGGGCGCCCTCGTCGCCTCTCGGCTCTTCGAGGCCGGCGGGGAGCCGGGCATCCGCTTGCTGGTGGAGGACTCCCGCGGCGAGCCCGAGGATGCGGCCCGGGCGGTGCGTGCGCTGGCGGCCCGCGGCGTGGTGGGGATTGCGGGTCCTCTCAAGGGCAGCGCGGCGGCCGAGGCCGCCCGGGTCGCGCGGGAGCTCGGCGTTCCGTTGATTGCGCCCACCCCTGCGCCGGCGGCGGCCGGCGGCGGCTCCTTCCGCCTCTACCTCCGGGAGGAGGACGAGATGGCCCGCCTGGCGGAGCACGCCCTGGGGGAGGCGGGGCTTCGCCGGTTCGCCATCCTCTACGCGGACACCCCGCTGGGCCGGCGCTACCGGGACCTCTTCTGGGGCGAGGTCGTGGCCCGGGGAGGGGAGATCACCGGGGTCGAGGCGTTTCCCCCCGGCTCCCGCGACCACGGCGACCCGATCCGGCGGCTCACGGGGGTCTTCGGGCTCACCCCTGCCGAGGTGCGAGAGCGCTTCGTGGAGCAGGAGCGGGAGCGGCTGGTGCGGGAACAGGCCCTCCTGGTGGCCCTGGGTCTCGCCGCAGAGACCGACCCCGAGCCCGAGCCGACGGTGGACTCCGACCGCCTGGCGCGCTTCAAACCGCCCCCCGTGGTGGACTTCGAAGCGGTGTTCGTCCCGGTCTCGAGCGTGGAGGCCGGCCAGATCGCCCCCCAGCTTCCGTTCCACGACGTGGAGCGGGTTACCCTGTTGGGAATCCGCACCTGGAACCATCCGGCGCTGGTCCAGGTGGGCGAGGAGTACGTGGCCGGCGCCCTCTTCCCGGCCGAGTTCCACCCGGCCCTTGCCGAAGCCCGGGAGCTCGTCGCCGCCTACCAGGCCGAGTACGGGGAGCCTCCCGGGGTGATCGAGGCCTACGCCGCAGACGCGGTGCGCCTGCTCGCCGGGGGGGCGGCGCTCCTCGAGCCCGAGACCCGGCCGGCCCTTCGCCGCCGCCTGGAGTCCCTGTGGGCCGCTCCCGGAGTGATGGGTCCCCTCACCACCCATCCCGGCGGCGACGTGGCGGCCCAGGCCAAGATCCTCACCGTGCGCCGGGGGCGCATCGTCCCGGTGGCCCCGTGATGCCGGCCCCGAGCCCGCACCGGGAGCCTCGATGAGAAAGGTCGAGCGCCCGCGGCTGGGCCGGTTCCCGGGAGGCCTCCAGTTCCTCTTCGTTCCCAACCGGGCCGCGCCGGCCCTGGCGCTCGACCTGTGGGTGCGCGCCGGGAGCGCCGACGAGGCCCCGGGAGAGGAGGGCATGGCCCACCTGGTGGAGCACATGCTCTTCAAGGGCAGCGAGCGCCGGGGCCCCGGGGAGGCCGCTCGCCAGGTGGAGGGACTGGGCGGAGAGATCAACGCCTACACGAGCCACGACCACACCGTCTACTCCCTGGTCCTGGCCAGCCGCTACGCCGAACTCGGCATCGAGATCCTCGCCGACGCCGTGCGCGCGCCGAGCTTCGATCCGGCGGAGCTCGAGCGCGAGAAGGCGGTGGTCGTCGAGGAGCTGCGCCGCAGCCGCGACCTGCCCCACCACGTGCTCTCCCAGCTTCTCTTCTCCCACGGGTACCGGGTCCACCCTTACGGGCGCTCCATCCTGGGCCGGGAAGAGACGGTGGGAGCCTTTTCGCCCGGCGACTGCCAGGCGTTCCACCGCCGGTGGTACCGGCCCGGGAACATGGTCCTGGTGGCCGCGGGCGATGCCGCCCCTGAGGTGTTGGAGGCCCGGGTCGGGGAGCTCCTGTCCCCCGGGAAGCCTGCCCGGGCGCCCCGGCGCCGCCGCCCGCGGGAGCCCCGCGCCGAGGGGTTTCGCGCGTGCTTCCAGGCGCGCGACCTCACGGAGGTCTACTTCGACCTGGCCTTCCCGGGCCCTGCGGCGCGGCACCCGGACGTGGCGGCGGTGGACCTGCTGATGGCGGTCCTGGTGCAGGGAGAGGCCTCCCGGCTGCAGCATCGGGTGAAGCTCGACCGCAATCTCGTGCGCACGGTCTCCGGAGGGGCCTACACGCCCGATGACCCGGGGCTGCTGTGCTTCGGCGGAGTGGCGGAGCCCGGACGCTTCGGTCCGGCCTTCGAGGCCATCGCCGAAGAGGTGTTCCGCTTCCAGCGCGAGCTGCCCGGCCCGCGGGAGCTCGAACGGGCCCGGGAGAACCTGGAGGCGGACTTCGTGTACCAGAAGGAAACCGCCGAGGGGCAGGCCCGCAAGGCGGGCTTCTTCCACGTGGTGCTGGGGGGGACCTCCGAGGAGGACCGGTACCTGGCCCGCCTGCACCGGGTATCGGCGGAGGATCTGCGGGTCGCGGCCCGAAAGTACTTTCGGGCAGACCGCGCGGTGCTGGTCGCCCTGCACCCCACGGCGGGGCCGCTGGGGATCGCGGGCGACGAGGCCGGATCGCTCCTGGCGCGAGCCGAGGCCGGGGCGCGGCGCCCGGGCCGTGGGGGCGGGAGGGGGCGCAGGGCCTCCTCCCGGGAAGGGCTGGTTCGCCGGGTGCTGCCCAACGGGGCGCGGATCCTGGTGAAGGAGAACCGGGCGGTTCCCATTGCAGCCGCCCGCGCGGTGTTCCTCGGGGGGCTGCGCCGGGAGCCGCCGTCCCTCGCGGGGGCCTACCACCTCCTGGGGCTGGCGCTGGTTCGCGGAACCGCGAGCCGCAGCGCCTACGACATCGCCCACGAGATGGACGCCGTGGGCGGGCACCTGGAGGGATTTTCCGGGAGAAACTCCTTTGGCTTGAAAGCCGAGCTTCTTTCCCGGTACCTGGAGGACGGCCTGGACCTCTTCGCCGAGGTCCTGTGCCATCCCACCTTCCCGGAGGAGGAGGTGGAGAAGCTCCGGGACGACACCCTGGCCGCCCTGGGAATGCGCCGGGACAACCCCGCCGGCTATGCCTTTCGCCTCCTGGAGGAGCTCCTCTTCGGGTCGCACCCCTATGGGCGCGACGTGCTGGGGTGCCCCGAAACGGTGCAGGGGCTCGATGGCGAAGCGCTGCGCCGGCTCCACGGAAGGGCCGATCCGCGGGAGCTCGCGGTGGCCGTGGCCGGAGACGTGGACGCCGGCGAGGTGTGCGACTTCTTCGAGCGGGCACTGGAGGTTCTGGAGCCGGGGCTGGAAGGAGGGTTCGATCCCGCGCCTCCTCCTCGGATCGAGGCGCCCCTCGTGCGGGAGCTGGCGTGGGCTGCCGAGCAGGCCCACGTGGCCGTGGGGTTCCCCGGTACCCGTCTGGGGAGCCCCGACCGGGCCGCGGTTCAGGTGCTCACGGCCGTCCTGGCCGGCCAGGGAGGGCGCTTCTTCCGGCGCCTGCGGGAAGAGCGGGCCCTGGCCTACGCTGTCTCCTGCTCCAGCCTGGAGGGGCTCGACCCGGGCTACCTGGCGGGCTACGCGGCGACGACCCCCGCCCGGGCGTCGGAGGCCCGGGAGTGCCTCCTGGAGGAGTTCGCCCTCGCGGCCCGCGCAGGCATCACCGCCCAAGAGCTGGAGCAGGCCCAGCGAAAGCTCGTGGGGGGCTTCGAGCTGGCCCTCCAGGAAAATGCCTCCCAGGCGGCCCAGATGGCCCTGGACGAGGTCTACGGCCTGGGGCATCGAAGCTTCGAGACCTACGCCCGCCGGATCTTCGGCGTGAGTGCCGCCGACGTTACCGAGGCGGCCCGCCGCTACCTGCTTCCCGAGGCCCACGCCTGTGTGGTGCTGCGCCCGGCGGAGGGCGCCTAGGCCGGGGAGGCTCGGCGCACCTGCCCCCCCCTCGGAGTCGAGCCCTCCGAACGTCGCGGATCCCGCGGCGCAGCGTAGGGGTTCCCCGAACCCGCTTTCCGCCCAGACGGTGGATCCAGCGACAGCATCCCCCTTTTGTTTTCCCGCCGACCGGAGTACCCTTCACGCCTCCAGCCTGTGGCTAGCCTCCCGTCCGGGAGATGCCCGCCAGGTCGGGTTTCGGAGTTCCCGCCGCCGCATCCCCCCTGATCCCGACTTGTTCCGTGCTCTTGCCGCGGGCCGTTCCAGGTCCTGCTGGAGGAGCTATGGCGCAGGGGGTCGGCGTGCGCGACTCCGAGGAGAGAAGCAACGTCCATGGCACGGAAGATCCGCCCCTTGAACCTGCTCATCGGCGGCGCGTTCGCCGCCCTGACCATCGCATTCTGGGCCCTGGGCAACCGCCCGGCGGCCGAGCCCCCGTGGCCGTCCCAGGTGGAGGGCATGTCGTTCTCGCCCCTGCGGATGGGGAGCGACCCCGCGATGGGCGAGTTTCCGACCCGGGAGGAGATCGCCGCAGACCTTTCCCTGTTGGCGGGCAAGGTCAAGTCGATCCGCACCTACGGCGTGGGTGGGACCTTGGCCGACGTACCGGAGCTCGCTGGCGGGCACCGCATGAGCGTGGCCCTGGGTGCCTGGCTCACGGCAAACCAGGAGGAGAACGAGCGGGAGCTCGCAGCGCTCATCGCGGTGGCCCGAAAGCACAAGAACGTGACTCGGGTATTCGTGGGCAATGAAGTCCTGCTTCGGGGCGACCTGACGGCCGAGCAGCTGGCCGGGTACATGGACCGAGCGCGCAAGGCCCTGAAGGTCCCCGTGAGCACCGGCGAGCCATGGCACGTATGGCTGAAGTACCCGGAGCTGGCGGCCCACGCGGACTTCCTGGGAGCCCACTTCCTTCCCTACTGGGAGGGGATCGACCTGGACGAAGCCGTCCAGCACGTTGCCGACAAGGTCGGAGAGCTCCAGGCGGCCTTCCCCAAGAAGCCCGTCGTCCTGGCCGAGGTGGGGTGGCCGAGCAACGGCAGGACCCGGCGCAGCGCGGTGGCCTCCGAGGCCAACGAGGCCACCTTCCTTCGCCGCTTCCTGGCCCGCGCCCAGGCGGAGAAGTACGACTACTACCTCATGGAAGCCTTCGACCAGCCCTGGAAGAGCGAGACCGAGGGGGCGGTGGGCGCCTACTGGGGGGTCTACGACGTCTACCGGAACCAGAAGTTCACCTTCACCGAGCCCATCGTCAGGGTGCCCCAGTGGCGCACCCTGGCAGGCGCCTCGGTGGTCCTGGCCCTGGTCACCCTGGCGATGCTCCTGCTCGATGGTGGGACGCTTCGCCGCAGGGGGCGAAGCTTCCTCGCGGCGGTGGCCCACGGGGTGGGGGCGGGAGCCGTGTGGGTCGGGTACGACTACGCCCACCAGTACCTGACGCCCTTCACCGTGACCGTGGGCATCGCCCTGGCCGTGGGCTTCCTGGGGATCGCCCTGGTGCTCCTCACCGAGGCCCACGAGCTCGCCGAGGCCACCTGGGTGACCGGTCGCCGCCGCCCCTTCGGCCCGGCGGCCGCCCCGCCCTCGGGCGATGGAAACCCCGACGGTGCGCTTCCCCTGGTCTCGATCCACGTGCCCGCCTACAACGAGCCTCCGGAGATGATGGTCGAGACCCTCGATGCCCTGGCCCGGCTCGACTATCCCCGCTTCGAGGTCCTGGTCATCGACAACAACACGGTCCAGGAGGCGGTCTGGCGGCCCGTGGAGGAGCACTGCCGCAAGCTCGGGCAACGGTTTCGCTTCTTCCACGTGGCGCCGCTCAAGGGCTTCAAGGCGGGGGCCCTGAACTTCGCCCTCGAGCGCACGTCTCCCGAGGCCGAGGTGGTGGCGGTCATCGACAGCGACTACCAGGTGCGCCCGTCGTGGCTCCGCGACCTGGTGCCCCACTTCGCGCGCCCCGAGATCGGGTTCGTCCAGGCGCCGCAGGACTATCGGGACGAGGGGGAGAGCGTTTTCAAGGCCATGTGCCACGCCGAGTACAAGGGCTTCTTCCACATCGGCATGGTGACCCGCAACGACCGAAACGCCGTGATCGAGCACGGCACGATGACGATGATCCGCACCTCGGTCCTGCGCGAGGTCGGTGGCTGGGCCGAGTGGTGCATCACCGAGGACGCGGAGCTGGGGCTTCGGATCTTCGAGAAGGGCTACGAGGGCGCCTACGTGGAGGAGAGCTACGGCAAGGGCCTCATGCCCGACACCTTCGTGGACTACAAGAAGCAGCGTTTCCGCTGGGCTTACGGCGCGATCCAGATCCTGCGGCGTCACCGCCGCGAGCTCCTGGGCTCGGTCCGCACGCGCCTCTCGAGGGGGCAGCGCTACCACTTCCTGGCGGGGTGGCTTCCCTGGCTCGCCGACGGGCTCAACCTCTTCTACACCTTCGCCGCCCTCGCGTGGTCGCTCGCGGTGGTCCTCGATCCCAAGCACGTGGACCCGCCGCTGGCGGTCTTCACGGTCCCGCCGCTTGCGCTCTTCGCGTTCAAGGTGGCGAAGCTCGTCTACGTCTATCGGGTCCGGGTGGGCGCGACCCGCGTCCAGACGGCGGCGGCCGCGCTCGCGGGGCTTGCCCTCTCCCACGCCATCGCCAAGGCCGTGGTCATGGGATTCCTGACCACCGGCAAGCCCTTCTTCCGCACCCCGAAGTGCGAAGACCGGCCCGCCCTGGTGCGCGCCCTGGCCGCTGCGGCCGAGGAGGCTGCCCTGGCCGCGGCTCTGTGGCTGGCCGCCCTGGGGGTGGGGCTCGCCCAGGGGCGGGACACCCCCGGCTCGCTCCTGTGGTGCGCGGTGCTCCTGGTCCAGTCCCTGCCGTATGCTGCTGCCGTTCTCCTCTCCCTGACCAACGCCCTCCCGGCCCGCCCCCGGCCGGCGCCCCGGGCTGCCCTGGCTCCGACGCCCTCCTTGCCGTGACGGATGCCCCCTCACCCCGCCCTCTCCGCCCGGTGTAGGTCGGGTTAGCCCCAGGGGCCTAACCCGACGACCTGGGGGGCGCCGCGGGGATGTCGGGGTGGGGGAGCGGGGTCCGGCGGTCAGGTGTCGGGGGCGGGGCGCTCGCGGCCGGTCAACGCCGCTTCCCGCTCGGCCCGCACCCGGTCCTTGATGCGTTTCACGTGCCCTCGGCCCAGGCCCTTCACCTCGCACCCGAGCTCGAAGTAGCGCCGGATCCGGGCGTCGTCGAGCACGCCGAAGCAGTCGATCACGGCTACCGGCCCGCCGGCGGTGCTGACGACCCTGTCGGGGTCCAGGTCCAGGTAGGCTTCGTGGCGTACCGCAAAGATGACCGCATCGGCGCCCGAGAGGGCCTTTTCCAGGTCCTGCTCCACCCGCAGCTCCGCAAGCTTCTCCTGGTTGCGAAAGAACCGCTTCCAGCTGTAGTCCGCCGACGGGTACTCGTCTTGCTTCTCGAACTCCCACCAGTGCTGCACGTAAGGGTCGTGGACCCGGGGCTCGGCCCCCATCTCGGTGAGCCGCCGGATGAGGAGCTCCGAGCCGGAGTATCGGGTGTCGCCCACGTCCTCCCGGTAGGAAGCCCCGAGCACCACCACGTCGGCCGCGGCCACCGGCCGGGCCATGTTGCGAAGCGCATCGCGCACGAGCTGGGCCACGTGGAGCGCCCGGGTGTCGTTCACGTCGATGGCCAGCGGGGTGATCTTGAAGATGTCGTCCTCGAACCCGTGGATGTGCCGGTAGGCCCAAACCCCCAGGCCCCCGTCCTTGGGCAGGCAGTACCCGCCGATCCCCGGCCCGGGGAAGATCATGTTCGAGTGGGTGGGGCGCACCTTGATGGCCCCGATGACCTTGATGAGATCCACCCCGTTTCGCTCGGCGAAGTGGCTCCACTCGTCGAGGAAGGCGAGGATCGTGGCCCGGTAACTGTTCTCGACGATCTTGGCTGTCTCCGACTCGATGGGGCGGTCGAGCACCGTGAGGGGAAAATCCCGGGTGTTGAGCACGTCCTCCAGGAAGCGCACCACCCGGTCACGGGCCTCGTCGTTGATGCCGCTGCACACCCGCCAGAAGTTGCGGATGCTGTTGACGTACTCCCGGCCCGGCATCACCCGCTCGTAGCTGTGGGCCAAGAGCGGCTCGCTCGCGATGCCCCGGCGGCGGAAGACCTTGCGCATGATGGGGTAGGCCACCTGCTCGGTGGTGCCGGGGGCCACGGTGGTCTCGATCAGCACCAGGGCCGAGGGGGGAATGTGCTCGGCGATGACTTCCAGGGATGCCTCCAGGGCGTCCATGTCGGCGCGGCCGTTTCGCACGTTGCCGAGCTCTTCCTTCAAGTAGTCGCACTGCACGTCCACCACCACCACGTCGGCCAGCCTCAAGGCCTCGTAGGTGTAGGTGGCCGTGAGCGTCTTCTTGTGAAGGACGCACCGGGCGATCATGGGGTCCACCTCGGGGTCCTCCGACTTCACCGGCGAGAGGCCCCGGTTCAGGAGGGGGATCTTCCAGTAGCTCCGGGGGCTCGGGCGCTGCATGCCGATGACGAACTTGGTGGGCTTGCCCTGGCCGTCTTCGGCATCGGCCACCACCGCCGCCATCACCGCCCCCACGAACCCCACCCCCACCACTACCACGACCTCCCGCCCCAGGGTCCGCTGCTCGGCCGCGAGCTTCTCGAGCCGCTGGAACTCCAGGGCGTGGTCCTCCGGGGTGGGGAGGGCAAAGGCTTCCCCTTCGGGGCTGACCGAGTTGTTGCGTGCGTCCATGGATGCTCCTCCTGTCGAAATGGGCGCGCGTGGCGCCCAAGCGGGAATCGTATCGGCCGAGGCGGCGCCTCGCTGGAGAGAATTCCCGGCGGCGTACCTGGGTCGGGGAAAGAGCGCCGAATCCGAAACATTGTCGGGAGCCGGCCCATTCCTGTCAACGTGCCCCTGGCCGGAAGCCTTCGGAGGGAACATCGAAGGGATCGGCGGCAGGCGGTTGACAATTGACCACGCCACGGACAACATACGCCCATGATCGCGCGCCATGTCTCCGACATCCTGTTGGCGGCCCTCCGAGATACACCCGTGGTCTTTCTCAACGGGGCACGCCAGACCGGCAAGAGCACCCTCGCCCACGCCCTCGCCCAGGGGTCACACCCCGCTTCCTACGTCACCCTCGACGACGCCACAGCCCTTTCGGCGGCGTCGTCGGACGCCACCGGTTTTGTCGGCGGCCTGCCGGAGCCGGTCGTGATCGACGAAGTGCAGCGCGCCCCGGACGTCTTCCTCGCCATCAAGGGGGAGGTGGACCGGCGCCGCACCCCGGGGCGGTTCCTCCTCACCGGCTCGGCGAACGTGTGGCTCCTTCCGACCCTGGCAGAGTCCTTGGTCGGCCGGATGGAAGTCGTCACCCTCTGGCCTCTCTCCCAAGGGGAACTCGTCGGCAAACGGGAGGACTTCGTGGACAGGCTCTTCGCCGGCGGGCCGCCCGGCCCTGGGCGGTTGCCGCAACCCGAGGAGGACCTGGCGCAGGTCGTTCTCGCGGGCGGGTACCCCGAGGCGGTCGAGCGCAAGGACCCCGCCCGTCGGTCCGCCTGGTTCGGTGCCTACCTGACCACCTTGCTCCAGCGAGACGTGCGGGAGATGGCACACATAGAAGGCCTTACCGAGCTCCCCCGGCTCCTCGCCCTACTCGCCGCCCGCGCCGGCTCCCTTCTCAACGCCTCCGAGCTCTCGCGGGCCAGCGGGATCCCGACGACGACCCTGCGCCGCTACCTGTCCCTGCTGGAGGCCGCGTTCCTCTTCGTTCCGCTTCCCGCATGGTCGGCAAACCTCTCGAAGCGCCTCATCAAGATGCCCAAGATCTTCCTCAACGACACGGGCCTGGCGGGATATCTCCAGGGCCTCGATGCAGCGCGACTGCGCAGCGACCGCCGCCTTCTGGGGCCACTCCTCGAAAACTGGGTCTCGATGGAGTTGCGAAAACAGTCAGGGTGGTCTCGGTGCAGGGTCTCGCTCTTTCACTTCCGCACCGTCTCTGGGCAGGAGGTAGACCTCGTCCTGGAGGACCCGACCGGGGCCGTGGCCGCCGTGGAGGTCAAGGCGAGCGCACAGGTGACCGCAGACGATTTCCGGGGGCTGAAGGCCCTCAAGGAGCTTTCCGGCGACCGCTTCCGCTGCGGGGTCATTCTGTACGCGGGTCGTGCAACGATTCCCTTCGGAGCCGACCTCTGGGCCGCGCCCATCGGCAGCCTGTGGGCTTGATCGGCCAGCCGTCGGCGAGCCGCGTGGGGACGTAGCGTCCTAGTTGAATACCAATCGAGAGAACAGAATACTAGGCAACTAGGGCGCTACGTTCCCTTCGCCGCACCCAAACGAAAGCCCCGGAGGGCGAACCCTCCGGGGCTTGGTGTTTCGGTGTTGCTGCGAGGATCAGTAGGGCACGTTGACCATCGCGATGAGCTTGTAGAGGTCGTCCGGGTCCTTGCCCTCGGCGTTGGTCTTGTCGTAGAAATCGCCGAGCAGGGCGTAGGCGCCGCGCAGGCTCACGTCGGCCGCGCCGGCGATCTTGTAGCCAACCTTGACCGCGAGCTCGCCGCCGATGTTCGTTCCCTCGCGGGACTTCGTGGCCTCGTCGTTGCGCTTGTCGTCGAGTGCCATGAAATAGCCCAGGGCACCCTGGAAGTACATGTTCTTCATTGCGGGGGGGGTGTACCGGCCAGTCGCCACCGCCCCAAAGAGGCCGTAGCCCGCGTAGGCAGCGTCGGTCAGGGCGCGGCGGCCGCCGCCGAAGTTGTTGTAGTCCACGTCGGCGAGCATGATCATCAGACCGGCGTCGAAGTACTCGAAGGCGCCGCTACCGAAGTCCGCCTGGGTGAAGGACTCGACATCCTGGTCGTCGTCATCCTTCGTGTAGTACATGAGCCGCAGGTCGACCTTCGCGCCGGCCATGGCCATGGAGCCCTTCAGGAAGGCTGCCCAGGCGGAGTGATCCACGTCGGAGGCGCCGCTCTCGTTGGTGCCGAAGTTGTACACGAACCAACCGGTGAGGTCCACAGGGGCAAGCGTGTAGCCAGCCTTCAAACCGACCCAGTAGAGATCCGTCTGGTTGGGCTGGTCATTGACCCAGTAGCCGTCCAGGCCGAGGGAGAGCTCCTTCACCGGAGCCAGATTCAACTGCAGGGCGTAGAGGTCGACGTCGTCCTCCGAAACCCGGTCGTTCTCAGTGTACTTCGACCAGAACAGGGTGGCGTCGAACATGTCCATCTTGGCGTTCAGCTTGAGGCCCGCCATGTCGTCGTTCATGATGGCGCCGTCGAACTTGCCGCCGAAGCCCTGGAGGCCGATGCGCGCGGACACCGGAGTGTCGGGGAGCTTCAGGTCGAGGTAGGCGTGCTTGGTCTCGATGTTCACGCCGTCGGCGCTCTTTCTGCCGCCCTGGCCAATGCCGCCCTTGGACGCCTCGCCCCAGGGCGTATCGACCTCCATGAAGAGAACGGCCGACACGTACTCGTTGATGTTGTTCTGCCACCGGGCGCGGAACCGGTTGTCGACGCCCTTGACCGGCCGCTGGTCCTTGGCCTGATTGTCGGCGGTGAGCTGCTCCATGATGAACTGGGTGCGGAAGTAGCCGCCGATCTGGTGGTCGGCAAAGGCCGGTGCGGCCAGGCCCAAGGCCACGGTACCGACGAGGGCCGTGCGAAGAAGCTTCTTCATTCTATTCCTCCTGTAGTGGTTGACCCAACCGTTGGTGAATCGGTCCTGGTACGTTCTTTCCGACCTTGGATCGTCCGCGTCACCTCCTTTTTCCATGGTTGAAAGAGCAGGACACGCCTCCTACAGCTCTATGGTTCATGCGGCCCCAAGGCCGAGCCGCGACGGCGGCAAAACGAAGGAAACCCCGGCGGGCGGAGCATAACAACGGTTGAAATAGGGTGTCAAGGCCCGTTTTGTGCTGATTTTGAGCCCCTTACAGCCAGTTCCCGGGAGTGCGGGTCGGCGGGCTGGCGAGATCCGGTCGATTTGGCGGCGCAGTATAGCCAGCAGTGCACGGCATGGCAAGAACCATCGCGAACCCGAAGCCACCACGAAGGCACGAAGACACCAAGGAAGCCTTCCGTTGGAGAGGGCTCGGCCGCCCCAATGAAAGGTTCTCTTCCGGGTCGTGTGGGTGGACCCGCTGGGGAGCGAACCCCGGCGTCTGGGCGCGTAGGGGCGCACAGCGTGCGCCCGGAGGGTTCGGGGTGGACCCGAGGGCGGGCGCACGCTG